>JAYEOF010000249.1:0-4332 GCA_034722695.1 Campylobacterota bacterium | reverse complement strand
GTGCCTCTCTCTTCCCCTGATGGCAGATTTTCTATACTGCTCAAGTGTCATCCTTTGGCAAATGGAGTTAATGTCAACTGGTTAGGAGTGGGTAATAGTCAAGAAATGCTAGAGCAGTATAATGCAGCACAAAAGCTATTTGATGCTATTTCACAAACATATAATTTGGAAGATGCAGGAAGACTGCAAGAGATGTTAGTTGAGGAGATAGGGGGCAAAGAGAAATTTGTGCAAAAAGAACAAAGCAGACTTCGTCAAAAAAACGGTATTATATCATATAAACAATTTGAGGGTATCATCAGTAGATACCAGCTTGAAGTTGATGACCAACAGGTAGGTCATGTACCCTGGGCAAAGCTTTTTGTATTTAGCCCTACAGCAAAGGTGATAGATGGTGATTATATCTCGGCAGAACTTATCTCCTTTCTTTTTGAGATAGATTTGGCTACGGTCAAAGAAGAGTGGATAGAGGGCGAGATCAAGCTTGAAACATTTGTTCAAAATATGGGTGGGACATATGACCAAAAACTTTTTGCGAAAGATTTTTTGGCACAATCAGAGTGTGAAGTACAGTATGGACATGCAGATGAAAGATTTAAATTTACATTTGTAGATATTCAAGGAGAGGTAAAAGATTTTGAATTTTATGGGAAGCAATAAAGAGCTACTGCTAGTGCATGCATCAATGGAACATGTTTCTTTGACAGATAGTGTGAACGTCATGCTTACGCCACAGTTCTATACACTTAAAAAAGAGGCACTTCCCGTAAAGTATCTCTATCAGGCGAAACGCATAGCTCCTTCACTCTTCGATGGCTTGCTGGAAGAGGGGAGATCCTATGAGTATTTTGTATTTCAAGAAGAGGAGAGTTGGGCTTTTATCGCTTATGATGTGGAGAAGATCAGCTCTTTCCTTCTCTCCAAAGGTATTAGCCTGGAACAAGTATCTAAACTCTTTTTTGCCCAACAATCACTTTCCTCCTTCACCGACCCGGTTTTTTTAGGAACAAAAGAAGCACTTGTGACTTTGGATGATACCGTTGTTGTTGTGCCTCAAATAGCATTGAGAGAAGAGATAAAATCATTCCTTTTTAACGATAGCTTTACCCCCAAAACAGGTGTTACTCTACAGGGAACATATGGTTCTCTTTTGAGTATGAAACAAGCCATAGCAGTAGCAGCAGTCTTTACTCTTTTTGCAGGGATGTTTTTTGTAGAGGGCTGGCGTTATGGCAATGACTCAAAGGCCGGAGAAGAGGAGATGCAGCGACTCTTGGAAGCGTACCCCTCTTTACAAAGTAAAATACAAAGGGAGAATATCGCTACAAAATATAGAACAATTGATATCGCAGAACGAAAAAAAAGAGAAGTAGTAAAATCACTCGCCGGCATGATCTTCAAAGGGGTTACTTTCACCTCATTCAGCTTAAATGAAAAAGCCTTTAAAGCACAGTTTTCCTGTAGTGATGCCAAAGTGGCTAAACGTTTGAATGAATTGGCAAAAAAAGAAAAGTTCCGTACTTCAAAAGGTGCAGGTGGCAATGATGTACAGATAGAGGGAACCCTATGAGTTTGAAACGATATCAAAATGAATTAGTAGTACTCTTGGCATCTCTTTTAATGTTTGGTGCATTTCTGTATAAAAATGTACAGATCTCTTCCCAGGCAGAAGATGCAGCTGTCACAAAACAAGCAGTAGGTGACTTTAAAGAGATCGTTGCGCTTAAAAAAGTATGGGCAGATAAAAAAATATCTAAAAAGGTAGAAAAACTAAAAGAACTTATCCCTGCGTCAAAAGTAAAGTGGAGCAAGAAAAGTAGAAAAGTCACTGCAGTCTATGAGGAACTGAGTTCAACAGAGTTGAACAAACTCATCTCTAAGATCTTAAGTCTTGCTGTAGTGATCATACAGTTAGATATAGAAAAGACAGCTTCAACGTATCATGTGGAGTTCAAATGCAAATGGTAAAAAAGATTTTTATAGCGCTGTTCATCACTTGGTTTGCACTGTTGATCTTCATGCCCAAACAGGAGATCTACTATGCATTGGAAAAAGAGCTTGCGAAACAAGAGATAGAGATAAATGAAAAAAGCATAGAGGAAGGAGTGTTTTCTTTGACCTTGAATCAGGCCTCTGTATATGTAAAGGGGATCAAGATAGCAACCATTGAAGAGCTTACTTTCTCTACGCTGCTTTTTTATACAAAAGTTGAACTTGACACACTCTTATTGGATGATGCATTAAAGGCGATGGCACCACAACAAACGGATAAAGCTATTTTATCTCATACTGTCCTTTCTCCTTTTGATGCATCTGTGCATGCAGAAGGTAGTTTTGGTGTGATCGATGGCAGTGTTGACCTGAAAGAACGAAAGCTCCACATAAACTTTACTGAGACCAAAAAGATAGAGATGATAAAGCCACAGCTTAAAAAAGACGAGAAAGGATGGTACTATGAAACATCTTTTTAAGCCACACATATTTAAAGGGATTCTGTCACTTTTGATTCTTTTGCTTATCATCAAGCTGTTATGGTTTGTTGTTGAGATGGTATGGCTTCCTTCAAGTGGTGTGGAGCATGTTGAAGAAAAGGGCGGGAAAGCGCTTTACTATAGAGCAAAATTGACACCCAATGAAGCCCCGGCTCCGGATAAACAAAAACCTACACGTCCTGTCAAGTCTCAAGGCAGCATAAAAGATATTGAACTTTTAGCTATCTATAATTCCTCGGATGCAACGGTCATCACGGTGTTGTATAAAAATAAAACAAAAGTGCTTTCCAGAGGGGAAGAGATCAATGGGTTTGTATTAGAAGGAGCAGGCAGTAATTTTGCAACGTTTAGCAAAAATTCTAAAACGTATCAGATAAGCCTCATGAAAAGTAAAAAAGGTGATAACGGTACAGGCAGAACAAAAGGTGTTGCTGTTACTAGCTCTTCTATGGTGCCATCCTCTAAAGCAGAGGGGGATATCGTTGATGCCGGTGACCATAGGATCGTAGATAAAAGTTTAGTAGAACACTATGCAAAGAATATGGAAGAGATAACGAAAGATATTGGAATTGTTGACCAAAAAGAGGGGCAGAACCTTAAAGGTTTTCGTGTCACCTTTGTTCGTAAAAACAGTCATTTTTCAAAATTGGGATTGCGAAGAGGTGATGTGATCAAATCCATCAACGGACAAGAGATAACCAGCTATAATGATGCAATGAATGTCTATAAAAATATTGACAAAATGGATGGTCTCAGCTTAACTATCAAAAGAGGAAAAGAAGAAATGGAGTTAGAATATGAAATTAACTAAAATAATTTTGAGTATATTGCTTGTTTTGTCCATAGGACTACATGCGGAGGAAGAGAAGGTGGATGTAAACTTCCGAAACCTTAGCGTAAAAGATTTTATAGAGATGGTTTCCAAGATCACACAGAAAAACATCTTAATAGAAGGCGAACTAAAAGGGAAGATCAACTTTGTTTCTCAAACCCCTATCAAAAAAAGTTCATTGCTTCCTCTGGCAAACTCTATCCTTTCAGGTAAAGGTCTTACCATAGTGGATCAGGGTGATTATTATAAAGTAGTCAAGGCAGCAACTGCTGCAGGAGAAGGACTTGAAGTTAGCGGTAGTGTAGATGGAGATACGATGAAAACTGTGATGTTCCCTCTTAAGAATTCCAATGCAGCGGTCATCCGTGCAAAGATCAAGCCCCTGTTGCATAAAAGTGCAAAAGTGATCTCATTTAAAGAGAACAATGTTTTAGCCATTACTGCAAGACCTAGAACACTACAGTCCATCTCTAAAGTCATTAAAGCTGTAGAGGAAAGAGGTGTAAAAAGGTCTGTTGTTGTAAAGCTTAAAAACTCCAGTGTAAAAGATATCTTTGCCAATGCTCAAAGTATGTCAAAAAAACTTTTTCCTCAAACCATAGAGAGTGAAAAAGTGGATATTTTTAAAGATGAAGCAACTAACTCTATCATTTTGGTAGGTAAAGCAGCGAATAATAATCGAATGATCAAGTATATTAAAAAACTTGATACAAAAGGTGAGAGTACTACGCAACAAATGTATGTACTTCGACTGAAAAATTCCAATGTGGAAGAGATGGAAAAGATCATGAGTCAATTGATCTCGCAAATGAATAATATGACTCCATCCAAACCGACAAAAAAAGGTGAAAAGCCTACAAAAGCAATGGTAGTTTCAGATATAGAAAGAAATGCTTTGGTCGTTCTTGCCACTGCGGAGCAAATGAAAAATATTAGAGATACGGTAAGAAGGATCGATATTCCTAAAGTACAGGTATATGTAAAAACAAAGATTGTTGAGGTCGATAC
>JAYEOF010000248.1:0-4336 GCA_034722695.1 Campylobacterota bacterium | reverse complement strand
AACAAAGAGATACGTTTTGAAGAGTTGGTACTTGTCTTAGATAAGATTGGGCACATTCCCCTGCCTCCTTATATGCAAAGAGAAGACAACAAAGAAGATGAAACGGATTACCAGACCCTCTTTGCTAAGAATGCAGGTGCCGTTGCTGCACCTACAGCATCGCTTCATTTTACCCCTGAACTCTTTGCTGCACTTAAAGCAAGACACCAAACCCACAAAGTGACACTGCATGTAGGAGCAGGAACATTTAAACCTGTGGAGGTTGAAGAGATATTGGAACACCCTATGCACTCAGAGTACTTTCACATCTCTAAAGAAGCCGCAAAAATTCTTGACAGTAACATACCTCTCTTAGCTATAGGAACAACAGTGACAAGAACCCTGGAGTACTATGTGAGAACAGGAAAAATGGATGGAGAGTGTGACCTTTTTTTGAACCCTCACAACCCACCTCAAAGAGTCACACATCTACTCACTAATTTTCATTTGCCCAAAAGTACACTCATTATGCTTGTAAGCGCTTTCATAGGAAGAGAAAAAACGTTACAATTATATAAAGAGGCCATAGAAAAAGAGTATCGATTTTTCTCTTATGGGGATGCGATGCTCATACTTTAAAAAGCCTGACATAGAGTAAAGGAGCTAAATATGAAAACCCTCTTATCCTTCTTTTTAGCCCTACTTTTAAGCATGATCTTTTTAACAGGATGTGGAGAACCAGAGCCTTATCATTATCCAAACTATAAAATCATCAAACCGGAAGTAACGTGTAAACCCAAGCGGGCAAACATACAAAAACTACTCCTCTCCTCCCTGGGTAAACCTTATGTGTGGGCAGAAGAAGGTCCTGATGCCTTTGACTGTTCAGGTCTTACCTATAATATCTATGGATCAATGGGTGTTACGATACCACGTATAGCAAGTGAACAGGCAAAAATGGGTAAACGTATTGCCTTTCAAAACCTGCATTATGGTGACCTTATTTTCTTTGGATCGACGAATAAAAGAAGTACACGTATCAACCATGTCGGAATCTACCTTGGTGATGGCTGGTTCGCGCATGCAAGCAGTAAAGACAGGAAAGTCAAGTATAGTCATTTTGACAAAGAGCCACAGTATCTTAAACGTATGAAACTTTGTAGACGTTACTTAAGTAAAAATGAACGGGGACGTTATATGAACTGTGATGCACCACTTAAAAATATGAAGATCAGCAGTAGTCGTTACACTACACCATGGAAAACAGGTATGAAACTGCCTAAAAAAGCCGTACCATAATTTGACAGGTTTTTTAGGCAATTTTAAAGGCATTCACCTATAATACATTTATGAAAAAATTAACCTATATTCTCCTGCCTATTCTTGCACTGTTTCTACTTACAGCATGTGGTAAACCTGACCATCATCCTAAAAATCCTAACTACAGCATCAAAAAACCAAAGATCATTCATACACCAAGTAAAAAAAACTTAGGAAAAATGGTTAAAAAACTACAAGGCAGTCCTTATGTCTGGGCGGAAGAAGGTCCCAATAATTTTGATTGTTCCGGGTACACCTATTATATGTACGGAAGTATGGGGATCACTATCCCCAGAGTTGCCAGACATCAGGCTAAAAAAGGAAAACGTATAGAATTTAAAGATCTACAATATGGCGACTTGATCTTCTTTGCCACAAGCAAAAGCAGTAGTAAAAAAATAACACATGTAGGTATGTATTTGGGAGATGGGTGGTTCACCCATGCCAGTACCAAAAAACATGAAGTCATCTATTCTAATCTCTTCACTTCACCATATTACAAAAAAAGACTTCGTGTTTGCCGTAGATATTTACCGACTACAAAAACGAAAATAGCTTCAAAAAAACCATGGAAAGCCAAAACCGTACTATCTGAATCTGTTCAGGTTCAAAGAACGGTTCAAACAAAAAAACCTCAAATCACAACAGCAGGTAAAGCTATTGTCGTTAAAGTACCAATGAAACAAATAGAGGAATCATCCTCTAAAGGTAATTTCTATGTACAAGTGGGATCATTTGCAGGCAAACCAAAAAGTGATCTGCTCTATACCATTACACGTAAAGGCTTTCGCTATAAGATCATTCAATTTCCTAAAGCCGGGAAATCTATATCTAAACTTCTCATAGGACCTTATGTCAAAAGAGATGAAGCAGTCAATGCATTGAGCAAAGTGCGGGCACAGATACAAAAAGATGCATTTATTGCAGAGATACGCTAAAGGTATTTTTTGTTTAAAGAAATCCAATGAAACCAGCACCTAACATGCTCTGCCCTTGCGATAGTGGGCACAAGTATAAAAAATGTTGTTCCAAATACCATAAAGGAGCTTTTGCTCCTGATGCATTGTCACTAATGAAGTCACGCTACTGTGCATATGCAGTAGGTGATAGTAACTATATCATAAAAACCACTCATCCTGATAATCCTGACTATACCACCGATATAAAAAGTTGGGACGTATCTATCTTAAATTTTAGCAAAGAGACAAACTTTTTGAGTCTGGAGATTATTGACTTTATTGATGGAGAAGAAGAAGCTTTCGTAACTTTTAATGCACGACTCTCTTCGGGTGATTTAAAAGAAAAAAGTCGATTCTTGAAGCTCCATGGTCGATGGTTCTATATTGATGGAGAATTTTATGAGTAATTTAGAACCCTCTGAATAACCTTAGGTACTCAGAAGGTTCTACTGTACTCTGATATAGTGTTCAATAGATTTATTGAGTTTACGAAGTTCTTTTTGATATGTATCTGTATAGTTCACAAGTAATTCTTGCTTATTATAGATCACACATTGATTAATCTGATCTATAAGTTCATACATATCTTTTGCTCCTATAGTTCCGGTCAATCCTTTCATATCTAAACACAATATTTTAATTTGCTCATAACGATGTTCTCTGACCAGTTTTACAAATAGTTCATTACTTTGACCATATGCATCTACGAACTCTTTTAAGATTTCCATATAGAATGCTTTATTATTATTTGAGTATCTAAGACCTGCTTGGGTATCTAAAACATCTGTCTGTTCTACTGTTTTATGCTGTTTATTATGTTCTACTTTTTGACCTGCTTGCCCCCCGTTCATATCTTCAACAAACATTTTAAACACAGTATAAAGTTTACCAATTTTTAATGGTTTAGTTAAAAATGCATTCATTCCACTATTAAATATTTTTTGCTTTTCACTATCTAATGCCAAAGCAGTAAATGCAATAATCGGAAGGGTATCAAACTCACTTGTCAATCGTATCGTTTGTGTTGCCATATAACCATCCATTACTGGCATATTGATATCCATTAACACCAGATCAAACTTCTCTGTACTCTCTTTAACCATATCAACAGCTTCTAGTCCATTGTTTGCAATTCTTATTTTGATACCAGAAGGGTTTAATACATTGGTAAGGATCTTCTGATTAATAATATTATCCTCTACAATAAGTAGGTGCATTCCGTTAAAGTCACTAAAATCTTCTGGTATTATATTTTGTGTTTCCACAATAGCTGATTTATGAATCAAAACCCCTTCATCAGCTACTTCTTCCTTCTTATCCAAAACACTAGATATGTTTATGGCATACATATCAACTATTAATTCAAAAATTCTTTCTTGATTTAATGGTTTAGCTAATGATCTATCTGCTACCGGATTTAAAGAAAAATTTTCATTTTTTTGCAATAAAGAGTTTAAAACAACAACCTTTTGTTCTTTATCTTTTTTTATTCTCTTAAGATAATCGACTGTTCTGATATTAAAAAGTGTTTCATCTAAGATAACGATATCATATGTTGTAAGATTGTACATATTTTTAACAAACTCTTCTTTACCAACTACCTTTACATCATGTCTAAAATAAGAAAACATTTTTTTAATTGCCAGTGCTGAGTTATAATTATTATCAACAATAAAAACTTTTTTGGCTGTTAATATTTTCTCTGGTAATCTATACTTTCTTTTATTTGCTGCCTCTAACATCGTGAATGGTAAGGAGAGGGTAAACGTGGTTCCTTTCCCTACAACACTCTGTACGGCAAGCTCTCCATTCATCACAGATATCAGTTCTTTAGCAACAAAAAGCCCTAATCCTGTATATTCATTGCTTTTTTCATCATAATAGGGAACAAAGAGTGTTTCAAGTTTTTCAGAAGTTAAACCTGCTCCATCATCTATAAGTTTAAATTGCAGTTCCATCTTCTCTTCATGGGTACTAAACATCGTTATTTCTAACTTTATCTCTCCCTCAGAAAACTGATACATTGTATATTCAAGTAAATTATTAAGTACTTTTCCTAAATTGAGGGAATCACCAAG
>JAYEOF010000247.1:0-4351 GCA_034722695.1 Campylobacterota bacterium | reverse complement strand
ATAGGCTTGGATGTTGTGCCGTACTATAAGGCTATCACGGAGTATGAGGAAAAACCGTCTGTCATAGAGTATGCACAACTTCACGCTACCATAGAGTCAGCAGAAGACAATAAAAGCATAGAGACAGTAACGACCACACAACTGCTTAACAGTCTGCACAGTGACACCAAAGTTTACTTTGTCAAAGAGAGTGAAAAGAAAATAAGCATACTGGCAAAAGAGAACAATAGTACCATGCTTGTTAAAGAGTTGCCTGCTATGAGTATGACCTTTACGCTTGAGTCAAGACTGCTGGACAGGAACATAGCCTATAAATGGGTGGAAGAGAAAGAGAAACCACAAATGTTTGTCGTGAAAATTATGACTTCTCCTCAGTTTTTTTCTTTTGTACTCCTGGCAGGACTGCTTTACTTCTTTATGTTGAGTTCAGGTATGTCATTTTTTAAAAAGGCATTCAATACCCTTGAACCTGAAGAGATAGAAGGAGATTTCTCTTCTCTTATCGGCTACGAAGACATAAAAACAGAAGCAAGACAGTTACTGCACATCATTACCAAACAGGAGCAGTATGCCCAGTACGGGATAGAGGAAACCTTTAACATCCTCTTTTCCGGAAGAGCAGGGACAGGTAAGTCCAGATTTGCCCAATACCTTGCCAAAGAGCTTGAGATGCCTTTGGTCTCAGCTACAGGCTCTTTAGATGAAGTCTATGTAGGGTCAGGTGCAAAAAAAGTAAGAGATATGTTTGCTCAGGCATACAAACTTGCCCAGAAGTCAGAACACAACGCCTGCATACTCTTCATAGATGAAGCACAAAGCTTACTTAAGAAACGTGGACGAAGTTCAGGACACAACTGGGAAGATGATACCAGAAACGAACTCTTGGCACATCTTGACGGAGTAGAGAAGTCACAAGAGCATCACATCATCGTCATTATGGCATCGAACTTTCACGAAAACAACCTTGAAATGGATGAAGCGATGTTAAGACGCTTTAAAAAGAAGATCCACTTTAGAGAACCAAACCTTGAAGAGAGAAAAGCCATTCTCCTACATTACCTGGCGGAGATAGAGAAAAAAGAAGAGCGCATAGATGTCACATATCTGGCTAAAAATATGTCAGGACTGACACCCGCAACCATAGAGTCCATTGTTCAAGAAGCTGGGTTGATGGCACTAAGAGAGGAGAGACTTGTCAGTACGGACATACTCTTGCAGGCTTTTGAAAGAACCGTTGTCGGAGAAAGCAGCAGGGAAGTGAGCAAAGGGCAGGAGAAAGTACGTAAAACCATAGCTGTACATGAGATAGGGCACTTTTTGGTGGAGTATCACAGAGCAGTACTGCAAGGTGGTGAGTTGGAACAGATAAAAGAGGCTACACGTATTTTAAAAATATCATCAGAGAGTATTTCTCAGATAGGTGCACTGGGATTTGCTATGAGGGAACAGCATGATGAGATGCTGCTTCAAAGCATTGAGGAGATGGAGTGGGAACTTAGACAACTCTATGGTGGCATAGCTGCAGAGCAGACAGTGTACGGGAAGTCAGGCATTACTACAGGAAGTGCAGATGACATTCAAAAAGCCACAAAACTTTTACAACATATGATCAACCAGAACAATGTCTACGGTACAGCAAAACTAAATTATGAAGCGTTGGGTGTAAAAGAAAACAGAGTCTCTCTTATGGAAGAGAAAGCCCAAGCGTTTTTTGAAGAGAGCATAGAGATCATCGAGAAGTATGAAGGCTTGCTGATTTATCTCTCTGGTGTGCTTATGACGGAGTGGAGTTTAAGTAAAGAGGAGATCTTTGAACATATAGAGATCTATGTCAATGAGTCGGTATTGCCAGTGTAGAGAAAGTTTTTTTCTCTACATTTGCTATAGTTTTACAAGATATGGTTGAGAGACCTAACAAATAAAATGAAGGAAAAAATATGAAAAAAATTATACTAAGTATTGTACTGTACATCTCTTGGATGAATGCAGAGACTAGTTATGTAGACAAGGCGATGGAAGCACTCAAAGAGATATCTACTGAACAGGTTGGTAAAATTGAATTGACAGCAAATAGCACAGATTCTAAAAATGAAAAAAACTTGAAAGGATTTGTTTTAAGTACGCAGATCAAAACATTTTCTGATATTCCGAAAAATATTGATTATGAGATATCAAATCTTAAAGAAGAGACACGTTTGCTTATACGACAGATAGCCTTAGATATAGAAGCACAAAAAGAGAACAAAAGCGGTTCGCTTAGTTTAACTGATACAGGTAATTTACACTATGAACCAAACCCAAATTTGCCGGATGATCTAAATAAAAAACGAAAAAAGTTACTGGAGGCAGACCTGCAAAACTCTGTTTCTATTCGAAGTGCTTACCTTGCGTTAAATCTATTGGCAAGTGTGAACAATGAGATCATCACCCAGGCAAAAGAAGCGAGGGGAAGAAAAGCCAAAGAGCAACTTTATATGAAACAGGCTATTTATGTTTATGAGATCTCAGATATTGTATTGACTCTCTTGAATGAGTTAACACTTGAAGGGACAAACTCTATTCAACAACTTCACAGAGAAGCGCAAGACAGGGTCAATGCCAACATAAAAAATATTGCAAAACAAAAAAAGAAAGCAAAAGCGCTGAAAGAGCAAGGTATCATCACAGCCCTGGAGTTAGATAAAGAGCTAAGCAGTCTCACACTGATAGCAGAAGCGAGTAAACGAAGTCTACATAGCTGGAAAGGGATACTTGGAAAAATAGGAAGCCAGGAGCAATATCTTGCCAGCTTGAAATTGAAAAAAGAGTTTATAGCGTACAAGCAGAACAAAGCAAAAATACAGATTGAAACATTGAGAGACCTCAGAGGGGTCGCTACCTTGAGAGACTCCATTGGTGCTATAGATGATCTGGTGAGTACTGTGGATCAGCTAGATCTTCTGGTTCTTGATGAGCAAGTTGTAACAGAGTTACTGGGAGGGTACGAGTATGAATAAAGGTATCTTATATGTCCTGTTGTTTGGTATGGGTGTGTCTACTATTTTGAATGCCGAGGGTTTGTCAGATCGATATAGACAGAAGATGGGTATAGAAGTTTCAAAGTCAGAGCATACAGTGAAAAATACTTCATACAATGTCCAAAAAACAGAAGATGACATTTTGGGAGATATACGAAAAATAAAAAATATGCGCCAAGGTACATTTGAGGCAAGCAAAGATTTTGAAGCAAAGAGAAACAATAAAATACTTGAACTTAAGAACAAAATTAAATTTTTTGCACGAACCGGAGAGAAAAAATTTAGTTTTGGCACCGTGAAAATGAAGAGTTATGATGCTGATCAAGAGAAAATGCAGTTAGTTGTTGCTTGGCATAAAGAGGTTTTTCAGCTTTTTCCTGAATTGAAAAAAGTACGTACAGCGTATCTGAATATCCCAAGAACTGAAGCAAAAGAGCTATTTGAAAAAACGAAAAGACACTATTTTCATACCGACATAGGGTATAGAGATGAAAGACTGGTCGTCACAAATATGTTACTTTATGACAAATACCGCTTTTATAGCAATGCAAAACGAAAACCTGTCTCTTATGCGGTAGCAGTAAAGAGAAATACTGAAGACAGTTCTGTCAATAATAGTGGCTGTAGTTACTATTATTGTAATGCTTCTTCTGTGAATGTACGTTCAAAACCGTCAGCAAAGGGTGAGAAGCTGGATAAACTCAATAGGAACAAGAGAGTATGTGTTGCCAAACAATATAACTCATGGTCTTATATACAAAACAGTGGCTGGGTGGCAAGTAGATTTTTACAGAAAAAAAGAGTAAAAAAAGTTACTCAGGTAAAACGAAGAGACAAAACTGTTTGGCATTGTACTGCACGCAGTGGCAGATTCTCCGGCTGGGTTAAGAGCGCGGGGAAAGAAAATGCCAAGAGAGGAGCATTACGCCAGTGTACGATACGTTTACAGACAAAAGTACCTTGTAAGATCACAAACTGTTATAGACTGTAGAGAAAGTAGTAAAGTTTATGAAAAATAACTTTGTATTGCAGATAAAATATTATAACGAAAAATAGTTTCGCTATATAATGGCATACTTTTATAAGCGGTGGTTGGAAGACTTAGTAATAAAAACAAAGGAAAAAATATGGCAATGTGTAAAGAGTGTGGTAATGTAGTTGGATCAGATGAGATAGAAAACGGCATCTGTAAAGAGTGTGTTGCAAAAGGTGTGGTTGTTGAACCCGAAGTGAAAGAAGAGGTCGTGACAAAAGAAGTAAAAAGAGTTGATTTTGGAAATCCTTTTTCTTTCAGGGGAAGAAGTGGTCGATTAGATTTCTTGCTTTATGGAATA
>JAYEOF010000246.1:0-4381 GCA_034722695.1 Campylobacterota bacterium | reverse complement strand
AGCGCCAATACCACCTAATGCGGTAAAACCACCGAGAGCCATACCCATAAAGTCTCTACGACCTTTTACGTCTTTTCCCATACCTTTTTCCTTCCTTATAATAGTTTTAGTCTCCTATTATAGGGGATTTGTACTTAAATAGGATTGACCTAAATCAAAAATTTCTATCTATTAAGCTCATTATTACTGTATGTAAAATACGATAAAAATAGTCTGATTTAAATAGGATCAATTTTACTTATAATGTTGATATAATTTTTTTGTCATCAAGGTATTTTTCAATTTTAGAAGAAGCTTGTTGTTCTTCGTTCAAATATTGAGCTACATTATCAGCATCAAAACCATTTACGACATCTATACCATATGTTTTTAGGAGTTCAATAGGATAAAGGTCATCTCCTGAAATACTAAGATAAATCACTTTTGCACCGCTTGCTTTGGCTTCTAAAGCTGTCTGTGCAGAAGCAGTAACAATATGACTGCTACTTTTAACAAGATACTCATACTCTTCAGGTTCATGCAGTGTAGAAAAAATCTTTGCCAGATCATCTTCATACTTCACAAAGAAATAATTTCCAAGAAGCAGTTCCATATCAAGTGCTTTAAAAAAGCTTTCATTACTTAAAATAATTTTATCATAATCGGCGTCACTTAAAAAGAAAAGTGTACGTTCTTCTTTTGCTGTTTCTTCAAAATATGTATCATCTATGATGACAGCATCTACACAATTCTCATCTTTACACGCTACCTTAAACAAAGTTTCACCATGTACGGACAGATCTTCCCTACCCACTTCAAAACGCCAGACATTTTTAAAGTCTTCACAATACTTCACCAAACGTCCATGGTCATCTTCAGGGGAATCTATAATAATACTGTCTCCAAATTGGGCAATTGCATCTATGTCCTGTACTGTCTCAACAGTGACATATTCTTTCACTCCCAACTCTTTGGCTACGAGTCCTGCACGAAAGTCATTGACCAAAAGTTGTGTTTCAACACCTTGACTTGCTAATCTTTTCAATAAAGCCGATCCTCGTCTAAGTCTCTCAAGTCCTATTTTGTGTCCTGTGTTGGTATAATAAAATAACATTAATTTTGTCCTTTAGCTTCTCTATTTTTTATTTTGCCTCTTTGTGCCATCTTGATATGCACATGTATGATCTCTAATGCAGCAGGGGTTACGCCCGATATCTGTGACGCTGCAAATAGCGTAGGTGGTGTTGCCACCTCAAGTTTTTCTACTATCTCATTACTTAAACCGGAGATATTTTTATACACAAATCCTTGAGGTATTTTGATCTTAAGCATATCATCCATTTTAAGTATCTGCTGTTGTTGCTTCTCTATATAGCGACTATACTTAGCCTCTACCAGTATCTGCTCCATCACTTCATCATCGTATTTATCAAATTCAGGCAAAAGTGTCACTAACTTTTCTCTGTTAAAGTCACCACGTCCTATCACATCCATCCAGTAAGTTCTGTCATTGATCTTTACAGCACCTATAGACTCTAACTTAGCTAAAAACTCTTTTGTAGGTGTAACATGGTTTACCCTAAGATAATCCAATGCTTCATCCAGATTTCTCTTTTTAGCTTCGAACTGTTCCATATAGTCACTGTCTAAAAGCCCTAACTCTTTTCCATAGTGTGAGAGTCTCATATCTGCATTATCTTCACGCAACAATAAACGATACTCTGCACGAGAAGTAAACATACGATATGGCTCTTTGGTTCCCTTAGTTACCAGATCATCTATAAGTACACCGATATAGGCTTCATCACGTCTGAGTATAAACGGCTCTTTTTCTTGGATACTCAGTGCAGCATTTATCCCTGCCATAAGCCCTTGGGCTGCCGCCTCCTCATAACCCGTAGTACCATTTATCTGCCCTGCACAGTAAAGACCTTTGACCTTTTTAGTCTCCAGCGTATGTTTCAGATCTGTAGGCTGTACATAATCATACTCTATGGCATAACCATAACGGACGATCTTTGCATGTTCCATACCCTCTACCGAGCGAACCATTTCAAGTTGCACATCTGTAGGCAAAGAAGTACTCATGCCGTTGATGTAATACTCCGTCTCATCTATCGTTTGAGGCTCCACAAATATCTGGTGTCTTGGTCTATCTCGAAACCGGCTGATCTTATCTTCAATACTTGGACAGTAGCGAGGTCCCACACCCTCAATCTGTCCGGAGAAAAGAGGTGCTCTGTCAAAATTACTCTCTATGATCTCATGTGTTGTCTCATTTGTATAGGTGACATAACAGGGAAGCTGTTTGGGATTAAATGTTTTTTTATCTGTTCTGAAAGAAAAAGGCGGTGGAGGTGTATCTCCAGGTTGTATTTCCATCACAGAGATATCAACCGATTTGGCATCAATTCTCGCACAGGTTCCTGTTTTTAAACGACCAATATTCAATCCAAGTTCTTTTAAGTACTCAGCCAACTCAACAGAAGCAAACTCTCCTTGTCTTCCTGCAGTTTGCTGCTTATCACCAATGTGGATAAGACCATTGAGGAATGTCCCTGCCGTGATGATCACTTTAGGTGCCAAATATCTGTTACCCAGTTGTGTGGTCACCCCTTTTACTTCACCCTCTTCTACGATGAGCCCATCAGCTATCTCTTGCTTGACATCCAAGTTAGGTGTATTTAGCACTACATTACGCATATAGATACGATATGCATCCATATCTATCTGTGCACGGGAACCTCTTACCGCAGGACCCTTGGAAGCATTGAGCGTACGAAACTGTATACCTGTTTTATCAGTACAAAGTCCCATTTCTCCACCAAGCGCATCCACTTCTCTTACCAAGTGACCTTTTGCCAGTCCACCAATGGCAGGATTACAAGAAGAAGCCCCTATCTGTTCTGCTAATATCGTTATCATCAGTGTTTTTACACCCATACGCGCAGAAGCCAAAGAAGCCTCTATCCCTGCGTGACCACCACCGATAACTATGACGTCGTAATTCATGAAAAACCTTCAACTTCGTTCCCACGGTCTCCGTAGGAATGCATATATCACTTCAAGTAACTAATCAAGCTTTTTATGTCTCAAATATTTAAGTATGCATTCCCACGCATAGCATGGGAACGAGAAAATATATATATTTTGCTATAATAATCGAATTATATCCAAATAAATTGAGGTCATATGTTCACAGGTCTTATACGCGAAATCGCAACAGTAAAAAGCTATCAAAATAATATCTTGACCATCAAATCGAAGCACCCTGCAAAATTGGGTGATTCTATTGCTATCAATGGGGTATGTCTTACTGTGATCAAAGTTCATTCTGACGGCTTTGATTTGGAACTTGCAGATGAAACACGTTCTATCATAGATGAGAGTAAGATCTCAGGTGCCGTACATATGGAACCAGCCATGATGATGAATGACAGATTTGAAGGGCATATCGTACAGGGGCATGTAGATTGTGTTGGTACAGTCTCGCAAATAACTCCTAGAGAGAATGCCACAGATTTCATTATCACAGTAGATAAAAAGTACATTGCACACATCATCCCCAAGGGTTCTATTACTATAGATGGAATCTCTTTAACTGTCAATGATGTAAATGATGACAGCTTTAGACTCACCATTATCCCTCACACCCTTAAAGAAACTCTGATGAAGAACTATAAAATAGGCACTAAGCTTAACATAGAAACAGATGTTTTTGCCAGATATATTGATCATATTTTGGCACACAGAAGTCAGAAAAAGAGTATGAGTTGGGATGATGTTGACAGCTTACAGATGAGCTACTAATGAACCTCTACAACTTCACTGTTCCCAAAGATGGTGAAGCTTTCACTACACTTTTAGAACACAAAAATATCAAAATAAACCGTATTGTAAGTTCAGCTGATCTTGAACCCATTGAATATATTCAAAATGAAGATGAATGGGTTGTAGTGATAGAGGGTGAAGCCACACTGCTTTTAAAAAACGAAGAGAAAGTCCTTAAAAAAGGTGATACGCTTTTCATTCCGGCCAAAACACCTCATAAAGTTTTAAAAACTAAAGATGCTACTGTTTGGTTGGCAGTTCATATTTATTGATAATCCCTGTCTTTCATACTTCTAGCTCTAGTATTACGTACTTTCTTTAACTCCATATCTATATACTCCAGATCATTAAGCATTTTCAAACTGGCAACTGTAGAGTATCGCATCATTTCAGCTCTGTGTACAAAGATGAGGAAATCATTTTCATAGAGTCCTAAACGTATGGCTGCAGCTGTAGAGTAAGTTGTCAGTATAGCATCCTCTTTACAGATAGCTCTAACATCTTTAAAATATTCTGTTGTCCAAAGAAGAGGATTGTGGGCAGGACTGAAAGCATCCTGGTAAACAATGTC
>JAYEOF010000245.1:0-4388 GCA_034722695.1 Campylobacterota bacterium | reverse complement strand
TAGCCTTCCAGTTCTGCTAAAAGCTCTGCCTCTGTCGGTAGTTCAACACCCATAGCATCAAAGACAGGTCTGTTCATCTCAAAATAAGCAACGATCTTCTCAGTAAGCTTTTCAGGATGAAGTAACTCACCCAGTCTATGTCCCACTCTTGCAATTTTATCACCATAGGCAGGTCCGATTCCTTTACCTGTGGTACCGATAGCTTTATCGCCCTTCATACGTTCTTTAGCTTGGTCGATGAGTGCATGATAAGGTAAAAGTACATGTGCTTTGTCTGACAGGAAAAGTCTTCCTTCAAGGTTATCAAACTGCTCCATCTCTTTGATGAAATCTTTTGGAGAAAGAACCACACCATTTCCCACAATGTTCTTGGCACTAGGGTTAAGTACACCGGAAGGGATAAGGTGAAGTGCATACTTTTTATCACCGATAACGATAGTATGCCCTGCATTGTGTCCACCTGCAAAACGACATACATAGTCATGTGTTTGTGCCATATGGTCAACGATCTTTCCTTTTCCTTCATCTCCCCATTGGAGACCTACGATCAAATCTGCTTTACTCATCTATTTTTCCCTCATCATTTTATTAGAGATACACTCATCTGTATAGAGTGCAAATCCTGCTGCTTCTACACCATCTACGGTATATATCCCACCCATGGCTAAAAGACTGTTATCTTCAAACATTCTAAATGTCAAAGAGTCATAATATCTCATCTTTGCATAGAAGAGTGGAGAGATAACCATGTTGCTATAGTCTATGTTTCGGGTAGCTTCTTTTATCTTTTCAAGTTCCGCTTTGATGTCATCAGGGAATACACTAAGATCATACAGATCATTCACAGAGTTGAGCCTTACAAGTTGCTCGATCCAAGGCAAGTCTGCATTCATGATCTGTTCAACATGCATTGACTTCAATATTTCCAGAGAAACACCATATTTTTCATTTAAAAGATGTGGTATACGGATATTTGCTATCTGCATCACTGGCTCTACACCGACCTGTTTTAGAAGTGAAACTGTTGTTTCCGCCATCTTCTCAAAATTCCCACCTATCACTTCAGCACCTATTTGATACTGCTCTTTCGTTGGAAATGTAACCGTTGGTTGAATGTAGAACCACTTCTTAGACTCTGTACTCCTACCAAGTCTTTTGGTAACGATACGTACAACATCTGCTGTGGAGTCTGCACGCAGAGTCACTTCATGGTTCTCTTCATCGTTGAGTCTTAGCAATGGCTTTTTGTCATCAAAAGAGTCATGCTGATGGTATGAGAAAAGTGGTGTAACTATCTCTTCAAATCCAAGTCCATCAAGTGTTTGACTTGCCACATACTCTATCTCTCTTTTTAGCTTGGCACTTTGACCAAAATAAAGGCGGCTCCCACTTGGGATTTCGTGTTCAAATATCATTTCTCTTCTTTACTCAACATTGTTTTAAATTCCGATGTTCTATGATGTAGTGCTGGTGTTGCCATAGCCAATCTTACTAACTCCGATACTGGCGTATGTTCTGGGGTAAAAAGTAGCATATCTATCCTCTATTGTTCACAAAAATATTTGCATAATTAGTGGCGATTATAGCTAAAGTGTGTTTAGAAACTGGTAAAGCTGTCCGAAGGTACAGGATAAATAAAAGCTCAACTTAGCTTTGAACTTTTATTTACCGCATTAAAATTTACTTTTAGATTTAGAGTGAAATCACTGTTACTCGCAGAAAAAATGATTCAAAGGTTAGCTATCTCTTTTGACATACGTTGTGATGTCTTATCTAGAAGCATTTTAGCAAGTCCCACATTTCCATCATCTCTAAAAATAGCAAATACATTCAATTTCGAAAAGGTATCACCATATTGATCTCCCGTATAGTAGATAAGAAAAATATGCCCGTCAAATGTTCTTGTTTCTACAAGTGAAGCATCACTTAATCCAATCTCCATAGATAAGCTAGAGATTTTTCTCAAAGCATTATTGAAAAGACTTGCAGAGTATTCAACATCTATACCTGTCCTCTTTTGATCTATATAGAGTATTTCACCGGTGAAGTTCATCACCGCAGAACCCAAATAACCATCTACTGAACGCAGTTTTTTCATCGATTTCTTAAAATTTATCATCAAACTTCCTTGAATCAGAAATAATATCCATTAAGGCTATGCAAAATGCCAGTCTTAATTATATTACATAATATTACATAATTTTTCTTTAATCTACGTATAATTTTGGCATCATTTTAAAGTTTTATGTTAAAATCATCATAATTATGAACAAATGAGGAAATTTATATCATGCCCAGTGCAATATCAGAACACATCAATCTTTTAACTCATACAATGGATGAGATTTCAAAAGCAAAGGATAATGACAAGATCAATATGATCATTGAAAAACTATTTATTGATTTTACTGGGTCAGATTTTGCTTCATTACTGATTTTTGATCAGAATAAACAATTACTTTGTGGGGGGAGCAAAAACAAAACTATTGAAGTTTCCATGATTGATCCCGATGGTCTCCTTGGAAAATGTTTCTTAACAAAAGAACCTGCTGTTTTCAATTATACTGTCAGCGAAAAAAATTATATTCCAGAAATAGATAATCCCAACAATGATAAACTCAGATCTTTATTGCTTATTCCTATCCTGGAAGAAGATAATCTCATAGGCATTATCCGTACTTCAAAAACAGTTTATAATCAAAAAAAGTATACAAATTATGATCTTAGTCTTCTGAACTCACTTTCTCCTTTTCTTATTAAAATAATACACATATTAACTTCTAATAATGATTCAGAATATCAATTAAATATGAATGCTTCTGAAGTTACTGCGGACTTAGAAAAGCTTGGAGGGCAGACGCAAGATGAGAGTGAAATTGACAACACTTTGCTCTTTTTATCAAATGCTGTTCATGATATCAGAACACCGGCCAATAGTCTTTATGGCTTTCTTGAACTTATCGAAGAACAGATAGAAGATAAAAGAATGAAAGGGTTTGTTGAAAATGCCAAAGAGAGTGCACAGTTTATCAATACACTGATAGACACTATCCTTGATCATGTCAAAGACAGAAATGAAACACAAAGATCAAAACCTGCTATAGTCAATACGGTCAAATTTTTTGCTCAAAACGCCAACATTTTTTCCGCAAATATGCTCAATAAGGAGATTAGGTATCTTATTCATATCGACCCCCTTGTCCCTAAAGAGATTAAAGTAGATGCAACCAAGCTCAAAAGAGTCATTATCAACCTTATTGGAAATGCATACAAATTTACCCCAAAGGGAAAGCAGATAAGTTTTAATGTTAAATTTGATCATGAAACTGAAAAACTGAAGATTTCTATAAAAGATAAGGGAATTGGAATAGAGGAAAATAGGCAAAACGAGATTTTTGAAGCATTTAAACAAGCTGAAGACAATACAAGTGAACTGTTTGGAGGAACAGGTTTGGGGCTAGCAATCTGTTCAAACTATGTAAATGAATTAGGTGGTAAGTTAAAATTGAAAAGTGTTTTAGATAAAGGAAGCAAATTTCATTTTTCTATACCTGTTGAAATCATCGATAGTACACCTGCCCATGAAAAATTTTATGATCTTAATAAAAAAATCACTATCCTGACTGATCATCCAAATCATGCCGATATCCAAAATATATATCAGTATCTCACAGAGCTTGGTATGCCTTCAGAAAAAATCACTGTCTCTGATACATTAGAGAATGGCACAACACATCTATTTTGTTTTCAACACAAATTCTCTTCTGACATCTTGTATCTTTCTAAACAAAGAAAGATGAATCTCATTATAGTAGAAGAGGATCTCTTCTCTTTAAATAAAGATCCAAATTTTTCACAATTAAATATTATTTCAAAAAATACCTATTATGGTGATATAGTTCATAGTAGTATTTTTTCAGGGAAAAAGATAAAAATTCTTATTTCAGATGACAACAAAATCAATATTATGCTTTTGCAAGCCATATTGGAAACAGAGTATTGTGATATTACTACTACTGTGAATGGAGAGGAAACACTAGAAGCTTTGAAAGATGCCTGCTATAAAAATGATCCTTTTGACATTGTATTTTTAGATAGAAATATGCCAATAATGTCCGGCTCTGAAGTTATGAGATATTTTAGAAAATTCGAACAAGAGCTAAAAACAAAACCTCTCTTTGGAATTTCCATTACCGGTTACCCTGATATGGATCTTGAAGAAAAAAGCTTATATGATCTATTTGTCAACAAACCATTTAGAAAGCAGAATGTAATAGAGGCAATGAATTTGGCGAATACAAATTAGAAAACCCTGTTTATTGTATACTTATAGTAAAGAAAGGAACTACCGTGAAAAATCTAAAAAAGAAACTTTTTTTAACAATAGA
>JAYEOF010000244.1:0-4392 GCA_034722695.1 Campylobacterota bacterium | reverse complement strand
AGAAGACTTATGAGATATCTTAAAAACACAGATCTTGCTAGATGGAACACTATCAAAGCAGACTTAGGTATCAGAAACTAAGTACCTTTTTGTCGATTTGCACTCATCTTTGAATGATGGGTGCAGTCACTTACCTAACTGTAAGCTCCTTTACCCAAACATTCAAATATAAGTACAACTCAACAAAAATCTATTTTAATTTAACTTTCCTAACAAACCTTTTCCAAAATTTATATCTAATCAATGCACAATAATATGTAATTTTCTATAGTTTAGTCATACACACTAAACTTAGTTCATGAAAAATATTAAGGTATTACTTGACAAAGAGTCACTCAATGTTGTATAATACTTTCAAGCATTAGAAATAAATGCATGTAATACTATTAAAAAAGGAGATCTGTTTATGAGTCAAGAGCAAGAAGACGAAAAAATAAATCTTGAAGCCGATCAGGCTGAAGAAGGTGTAGAACCTCAAGAGAATGAAGCAGAAGAGACTGTAGAGGTTGATCCTCTTGAAGCTGCACTTGCTGAAGCAGCAGATTGGAAAGATAAGTTTCTTAGAGCACATGCTGACTTTGAAAATAGCAAGAGACGTTTAGAAAAAGATAAAATGAATGCGGTAGCTTATGCAAATGAGAGTTTTGCCAAAGATATCTTAGCTGTAATGGACTCTTTTGATAATGCATTGGCTTCTATTGAAACTGCAGAAAACAGTGAAGAAGATACAGAAGTATTAGGCAAAATGAAAGAGGGTGTAAACCTTACTTTTGAGCAACTCAAAAAGATACTTGAAAAAAACAGTATTAAAGAGATAGAGTGCGAAGGTGAGTTTGATCCGGAAGTACATCAGGCCATTATGCAAATTGAGAGTGATGCGCATGAAGTTGGTGATGTGGTTCAAGTGATGCAAAAAGGGTATACCATTAAGGATAGAGTGTTACGTCCGGCGATGGTCAGTACCTGCAAATAAATTAAAAAATAAAAATTAAAGGAAATAATATGGCAAAAGTATTAGGAATAGATCTTGGAACAACAAACTCTGCAATGGCAGTGTTTACAAATGGTGAATCGGCAATTATTGCGAATAAAGAAGGGAAAAATACGACTCCTTCTATCGTAGCATTTACAGATAAGGGTGAAGTACTTGTAGGTGAGTCTGCTAAAAGACAAGCAGTAACAAATCCGGAGAAAACGATCTACTCTATTAAGAGAATCATGGGTCTTATGTGTGATGAGCCAAAAGCGGCCGAAGCAAAAGAGAGACTTCCATATCACGTGATCGACAGAAACGGTGCATGTGCCATAGAAGTAGCTGAAAAAACATATACACCTCAGGAAATTTCTGCAAAAGTACTTATAAAGATGAAAGAAGATGCAGAAGCATACCTTGGTGAGACTGTAACGGATGCAGTTATTACTGTGCCGGCATACTTCAATGATGCACAAAGAAAAGCAACAAAAGAAGCAGGGACTATCGCAGGTCTTAATGTACTTAGAATCATCAATGAGCCAACATCAGCGGCTCTTGCGTATGGTCTTGATAAAAAAGAAGCAGAGCAGATCGTAGTTTACGATCTCGGTGGTGGTACATTTGATGTTACTGCACTTGAAACGGGTGATGGAGTAGTTGAAGTACTTGCTACAGGTGGAGATGCATTTCTTGGTGGAGATGACTTCGATAACCGTGTGATCGATTTTGTAGCGGATGAGTTTAAATCTGAAACAGGTATCGATATCAAAGCGGATGTTATGGCACTTCAAAGAGTAAAAGATGCAGCAGAAGCAGCAAAAAAAGAGCTTTCATCTGCGACTGAAACAGAGATAAACCTTCCGTTTATTACAGCAGATGCTTCTGGACCAAAACACTTGGTAACGAAGATCACAAGAGCAAAATTTGAGTCACTTGTTGCTGATCTTGTTGAGAGTACGATCAAGACGATCGAGGGTGTACTTAAAGATGCCGGCCTTAGCAAGAGTGATGTAAAAGAAGTTGTTATGGTCGGTGGTTCAACAAGAGTGCCATTGGTTCAAGAGAAAGTAGAGGCATTTTTCGGAAAAGAGCTTAACAAATCTGTGAATCCGGATGAGGTTGTTGCACTTGGTGCTGCTATTCAAGGTGGTGTTCTTGCCGGTGATGTGAAAGATGTATTGCTTCTTGATGTAACGCCATTGAGTCTTGGTATTGAAACTTTAGGTGGAGTAACAACAAAGGTTATCGAAAAAGGAACAACAATTCCTGCGAAGAAGTCACAAGTGTTCTCAACAGCGGAAGACAATCAACCGGCAGTAAGTATCCATGTACTTCAAGGTGAAAGAGAGTTCTCGAAAGACAACAAATCACTTGGTATGTTCGAGCTTAGAGACATTCCTGCAGCACCAAGAGGTGTACCACAGATCGAAGTGACATTTGACATCGATGCAAATGGTATTTTAACTGTTTCTGCAAGTGACAAAGGTACCGGTAAATCTCAAGAGATCAAGATCACAGGTTCGAGCGGACTTTCTGATGAAGAGATCGAAAAAATGGTACAAGATGCTGAAGCACACAAAGCGGAAGATGAAAAAAGGAAAGAAGTAGTTGAAACCAGAAATCAGGCAGATGCACTTGTTCACCAAACCAGAAAGTCATTGACTGACCTAGGTGAAAACTTTGATGCTACAGAAAAAGCAAGTATTGAAGAGGCTATTGAAGAGCTTGAAACTGTACTCAAAGACGATTCTGCAACAAAAGAGCAGATCGAAGAGAAAGTAAAAGCATTGACTGAAAAAAGTCACAAACTTGCAGAAGCAATGTACGCTAAAGAACAAGGCGGACAACCTGGTGCAGACAAAGGTGCTAAAAAAGCAGACGATGACGATGTTATCGATGCAGAAGTAGAGTAAGACTCTGCTTCAAAACTAATTTCTTCTTGTTCCCATGCTTTGCGTGGGAACACATACGTCAATATAGCAAATCTATAAGATTTTTTATTTAATAGCCCTTTAATCTAAACTGTGGTCATGTTTCTCTCTTCATTTTTTTAAAAAAACGAAGCAAAAAATCGTCTCTGTTCTCGAATCGCTTCGCTTACAAGGTCGTTCACAGAGACATGGCACACTTCGTGTGATTAAAATAGTGAAGTTTAAAAGTCAAATGGGTGCTGTACCATTACCCACATATTTGTACCTTCATCACTATAAGCAACATCTAGACGTACCGGTAACTGTGCTACCATTGCACGCAAAGAGATACCCACATCATATTTCATATCACTTAAAAGGTCAAAATCGTATTGGTCATGTACTCTTCCCACTTCTACAAAGGGAACAACCTGAAACCAATCTACAGCAACAGGAATAAAATCATTCTTTTTAAAAGGATTGTAATTGAGAACGGCTCTATATTCTGCAGTGGCATAAAATACTGCTTTGTCTGTGAATCGGTTATTATCATAGCCTCTCATACGATTAAATCCACCTAGTCTGGCACCTTCCCATATAGGAGGACGATGTGCATTAAAACCAGGAGCGATCTCTTCATTATTCTCCCAAGAATAAGAGTACCCTGTCCAAACACTTAGTGCAAGTACATTTTGCTGTGTAAAAGAGAAAGTAGGGAGATCAAAGTATTGGTTGTATTTGAACTCCAGGAAGTCCCAGCTTTGCAGTGAGTCTCCTTTTCCAAAATCTTTTGAGTATTGGACTTGGAAGTGATATCCTCTAGAGGGGTTAAGATCAAAATCCGTATTATCATGTGTAAGGAAAAATCTTAAACCATTGGTATTCCATGTTGGCACAGAAGTGTCATCTGGCCACCAATCGGGATCTTCCCACCTTTCTGTCTCATCAGAATTATCGGATTGGAAAAATGTTTTTAACCCTATAGATGTTCTACCTGTCACAAAAGGAGTCCCTCCACCATAACCTTCTCTACCCATAGCAAACCCGTCTTGAAGTGTGTATAGCCCTTCAGGATTGTTCAATCCTTCACCTATAGGGAGAACATACTTGAAGGTTGTATAGAAAAAGTTTGAATCTCCTGATGTGGTGAAGGCATCATCTTGATTGGAGTCATTTGAACCATCAATATAGTAATTTGCTCTTGGAAAATAACTTTTTAGACCCATTAAGGAAAAGAAAAACCTGTTGGTATAGGGAAGTTTATAGTCTGAAAAGGAGATGAATCCTCCAGAAAAGTTTGCTTCTTCGGGTTGTCCATTTATGGTAATATCTTGTGTCACTCCATAAAATACAGAAGCGACCAAGGTGGTTTGAGGTTGAAGCAGTCCTTGTTTGATCACGCCTACTCCTCCGGCAAAACCAGTAGACTCAGCAGTGAATGCATAGGGTAAAATGATCCAGTCTTTACTTGTTGTCAGATTAGCATCTTCTGAAGCATTTAAGAGATTG
>JAYEOF010000243.1:0-16642 GCA_034722695.1 Campylobacterota bacterium | reverse complement strand
GCAGGGCTTGATGGAACAGGAGACGCAACGTCTTATATGATCATAGATAAAGGGGCTAAAATATATGCCAATGGTACAGAAGATGAGCCTATCACGTTTACGTCAACAAAAGTTGCGGTGGATGGTGCAACAGCAGCTGTAGGTCAATGGGGTGGACTCACGATCATAGGAAATGCAGGGAATGAGCAGGTCAAACCTTACGAAGTAAATACTAAATTTGTGGCAGGAGATTCAGACTTGGCTGACAGTTCAGGTATTTTAAGACATGTTAAGATTCTAAATTCAGGTATTACAATGGCTGAAGATAAAGAGATCAATGGCCTTAGCTTTGTCGGTGTAGGTTCAGGAACAGTGGTTGAAGATATCACAGTTGATCTTTCAGATGATGACGGTATTGAAATTTGGGGTGGTACGCTTAACCTTACAAATATCACGATCACAAATTGTACAGATGACTACTTTGATATCGATGATGGATATAGCGGAACAGTTAAAAACCTAAATATCACACAGGATACTCTTGGTAATGCAGCGATAGAGATGTCAGGTACAACAGCAGCGACTTTTGACGGATTTACAATTACTCAGAATGGATCAGCTAAAGAAGGTGGTATTTACTTTAAAAAAGATGGAATCGGAGGACACTTTAAAAACGGTACCGTAACTGATAATAATGAAGCAGGTGTAACTGGAGGGGCTATCCATTCCAGAGGAGCTGCAGATACGGCTAACATATCGTTTACAAATGTAACACTTGAAGGGTCTTCTACAGAAGCAAGATTCACAAATGATGCTGATAATGGTGGTTCTGCTTCGGAGATTGAAACAATCTTTGATAACGGTACAGGTAACACTAAGAACTAAGCGAGCAGGCATTTGCCTGTTCTCGAGTATAAAAAACATTACAGCCATGTTTCCAAAGTGTAACCACTTTTAGACACAATTCCACCATCAAAATCAATCCCGATTTTTTAATAATAAACAAGGAAGAAAAATGGGCAAATTTACAAAGTTGATCTTTGTATCAACCGCTATAGCACTATCTGGTTCAGCACTGTATGCTGCGAGCAATGCAGAGATGGTTAAGTCGATCATGAAGCTTAGAGCAGATGTAGAAGGTTTATATACTCAGGTCGATGAGGATAAGGATAACTACAAATCTCAAATGAAGTCATACGCACTTCAGATCTCTGATACTGAAGCACAGATCAATAGACAAGAGACATCGTTGAAACTTACACAGCAAAATGTTGAGGAGACAGAGAAAAAACTTGAGACATTAGGGAGTGCAACTGTTGATCTTGCACCAATCGTGAATGCTTCTATAGATGCACTAGCAAAAGAGATCAAAGCAGGTATACCGTTTAAAGCCAATGAGAGAACAGCTTCTCTTATGCAGATCAAAAATGATATGAAAAACGGTGATATCACACAGGAAAAAGCATTGGCGCTTACTTGGGCAGGTTATGATGATGCGTTACGTTTGACCAAAGAGATAGGACAGTTCAAGCAAGAGATCACATTGGGCGGTAAAGAGACCATGGCTAAGATCGCGAAGATCGGTTCGGTTATGATGTTCTTTGCAACACCAGATGACATAGTTGGATACGTAAAGAAAAGTAAAGAGGGATACAAATATATTGTAGCTACAGATACAACGGAACGTGAGCAAATCATTGATCTCTTTGATTCACTACAAAAACAGATCCGTACAGGATATTTTACACTACCAAATGCCCTACTACTTAGAGGAGCTAAATAATGAGAGCAACATCTATTATTACTGCAATCATAGCACTATTTATAACTACAGCAACTGTTCAGGCAAGTGAACTGGATAGAGCATATCAAAAAGAGTATGCATTTCTAAAAGCGCAAAAAGCGGAACTTGAAAAAAGATTTGAAACAAATACAGTGCATCATGAGAAAGAACTTGAAACTGCAAAACTGAAAGTTGAAGCACTGCAGGGGAAACTCCTACAAGTCTCCAGTGACGTAAAGTCAAGTAACGAAAGATTAGAGAAATTTACTAAAATGCTTGGCGAAAAAGAGGAGAACGGCGGTTTAACTTCAAGTGTAGTGAACCAGGCACGTTTATCATTAGAACCATACGGCGTAAAGATATCTGACAGCAATAAAACGACAGATATAGAGAAGTTGAAGAATGCATTTGCCTCTTCAACGAAGCTTTACGGTGATCTCTCTTCACTTTCAAACAGCAAAGGAGAGTTCTATCTTCCTGATGGAAAAAAAGTGGAAGGCGATATCGTTAAAGTGGGTAATGTTGCAGCATACGGTATCTCAAAACAGGCTGCGGGAGCACTGGCTCCTGGAGGAAATGGTGCATATAAATTATGGAATGCGGTTGGTTCATCAGATGATGCCAAAGCACTTTATGCAGGAGAGATGCGAGAGTCAGTAGATATCTTTGTCTATGAGAATCTGGATAAAGAGGTTGATTATATTCAAGAGAAAAGTTTTGTTGACACACTTGAAGATGGTGGTGTGATCGGATATATTATCTTTGGACTTGGACTCTTTGGTCTGTTCCTTTTAATCATACGTGTGTTTGTCCTTTCAAGTGCAAGTTCAAATGTAGATAACATTGGAAAGATCGTTGTAGATACATTTGAATCCGGTGAAGGTAGTACGGTTGCATTGGAGAAACTTAAAAATTACAAAGGTTCAACGGCAAGGGTCATTAAAGCAACCTTGAGAAATATCAAAAAAGACAGAGCACACGTTGAAGATATCGTTATGGAAAATATCCTGAATGAGAGTACACAGATAGACAGGTTCGGTAGCTTTGTATTAGTTATCGCCGCCGTTGCACCGCTTATGGGACTTCTGGGTACGGTAACCGGTATGATCGAAACGTTTGACGTGATCACTGAATTTGGTACAGGTGACCCTAAACTTCTTTCGGGTGGTATCTCGGCGGCGCTTGTGACAACAATGCAGGGGCTTATTGTTGCGATCCCTCTATTGCTGCTAGGTAACCTTCTTTCAGGTTGGGCACAAGGTATTAAGGACTCTATGGAGCAAAATGCGCTTCATATTGTAAACCTTTACGAGAAGCATAGGGTTTAATATGTTGTCTCCATTTGAGATGCTTGATAGATTTGTCGAGCTAATGAACACTGGTGGAGCAGCGATGTGGGTACTTTTTGCACTCAACATCTTGCTCTGGTATGGTTTGGGGTATCGTTACATGATCCTCAAAAGAGGAACAAAAGGTAATGTGCGCCGTTTGGTTGAAAAGCATCAAAAAAGAGGGGAAACCCAAGCGATGCGTGGTCTCCTGGACTATGCTGCCGCTGAGGCGTTGCATGCAGCCCTAGAGGCTAAACGTGTAGGCGTAGATGTAAGAAAGCATATTAATGGTGCATTGTTGCCATATCATTCGGAAGTCAATCAATATAGAATTTTGACTAGAACGATCGTTGTACTAGCACCTCTTATAGGACTTTTGGGTACAGTTGTAGGTATGATAGAGACATTTGATGCGCTTCAGAACAGTTCCATGTTTTCGCAGGGAGCGAGTATTTCAGGTGGTATCTCTAAAGCACTCTTTACCACTGAACTGGGACTTGTTGTGGCAGTTCCAGGACTGATAGTAGGTCGAACGTTGGATCGTAGAGCAGAGCGTTTTGAACTTGAATTTGATCAGATCACAGATATTATAACCACGAAGGATTTGTAATGAGAATGAGACCAAAAAAACAACAAGTAGATAGTGTAGATGTATCGCCATTGATCGATATGGTATTTATTCTATTGATCTTCTTTATGGTTACTACGACATTTGTTAAAGATATGAAGCTTGACATTGATCGTCCATCTGCTGCAAGTGCCAGTAAAGCAGATTCAAAAGTGGTACGTGTCTACATAGATAACACAGGTCAAGTCTATATCGATAATCAGCCTGTACAGCTTTGGGCAATTCAGAGTAAACTCAGAGATCTATTACGTACCGCTACAGACAAATCAGTACTGGTCATCTCTGATGATACGATCCCAGTAGAAACACTGATTGATGTTGTGGATGAGTGTAGAATGTCTGGAGCAAAAGATGTAGCGGTCTCTACCACAAAAGAGATGGGATAAATATAATGGCTAGAGAGCAGATTCGGAAGAGAGCCAAAGTCTATGCATTTTGGTCAATGCTAGTCGGTATAGCGCTTATGATCATACTTGTAGTCTCTTTTAATGTAAAAGTAGAAAAAAAAGAGAAAAAAGTAAAAGAGACCATGCGTTATATGAAGACGGCTAAGAAGCCGCCTAAGGTTGATAAACCAAAACCAAAGCCTAAGCGAAAAACAAAGGCACAGCCAAAAGCACCGCTACCAGATCTTGGAGCAATGCTGGGTGGACTTGAGATGAATATCCCTGAATTCTCTTCAGGAGATTTCGCTGGAGACGGAAGTAGCATCTTGGGTGATGTGGCAGCAGATGCTGCGATGAGCGAAGGAACAGTTGAAAGTAAGCCAAGAGTCATTTCACGTGGTCCATTGGAGTATCCTCCTTCGGCAGCGAAGAAACGGATCAAAGGGTATGTGGTTGTGAATCTGCTTATCGCTAAAGATGGAAGTGTGGAGTTAGCCAAAGTGATCGCTTCAAGTCCGGCAGGAGTTTTTGATCAAGCAGCACTCAGAGGTGTAAGAAGCTGGCGTTTTGCACCGGCAAAATACAAGGGTAACCCTGTAAAAGTATGGGCGAAGCAAAAAGTTCGCTTCGATTTCAATTAAGGTGAAAAGATGTTGAAACAAATTATTACATTAACAGTGCTTCTTTCCCTGACATATTCACTTCAGGCTAAAGAGGCTGAAGAGCAGACGATCGACCACATGGAGATCGCAACTATCATGTATTATGATGGTAAATATAACAAAGCACTGAAAGAGCTTCAAAAAGCGAAAGAGTCGCATACGGATATTGAGTGGGATAAATATCATAACATGAGAGGATTGATCTTTCTTAAAGAGGAAAAGTATGATGCTTCTATAGCTTCATTTAAAGAGGCGATCAAAGTAACACGGGTCAAAGTATATGCACATCCAGTAGAAGAGAAACCAAAAAGAGAGCATCTCTTTAAAGTATTTTCTGACGAGAAAAAGGTAAAACAGCCAGTGGTTAAAAAACCCGTCTTTGATGCCGAAAAACTTAGAAAAGACCAGATAGAAGAGACCTATATCTATCTCTCTCAGGCCTATTATAAAGCTGAGCAGTATATGAATACGGTACATGCACTTGATGCAGCTGGAGAAAAGGGACGTGCAAGCGCGTCTCTTTTCACGCTTAGAGCAGAGTGTTACTGGAAAGCCGGACAAAAGGGTTCAGCGGTCGATGCATTGAGCAGAGGTTCAAAGCTTTTTGCAAAAGATCCGACACTACTTAAGCAGAAGTTCTACTATTTCGCTGAGCTTAAACTCTATCAGGCAGCTATCGATGCTGCAAGAGCCTATATGAAGAAGATGCCAGCCAGTGCACAGGAGTATATCTCTTTGGCGCAGATGCTGCAAAGCGGCGGTGAGTATGAAGAGGCGATCAAAGTGCTCGAAGAGGCGAGATTGAAATTCCCTGATTCTGCAAAAGCACATATCATTCTGGGGCACTATTACAATCAAAAAGATATGCCTTATACAACGGCTGACCTTTTTGAGAAGGGAGCGCTTTATGATGCTAAGTATCTTAAAGAAGCCGCTGAGATGCATAGAAGAAACGGGGCTTTGACCCATGCACTTTATCTGAATTCAAAAATGAAAGATAAAGAGGAGAAGACGAAGCAGAAGGTAGCGATATTTGTCAGCAGAGGAGAGTTTGAGAAGGTCATAGGACTTAAAAATGCTTTGGATCGTTATGGATTGTTGAGCAATGACAATATGCGTTATGCATTGGCGTATGCCTATTATGTAGCCAAAGATTATGATAAGGCGGAGATGCATTTGAAATTGATAAATGATGATGAGCTTTTCTCTAAAGCAACGGTCATTCGAAAAAATATAGAAAAATGTAAAAGTAACAGTCTGGAGTGTATATAGATGAATAAGTTATTTCGTTTACTACTTGCAATAATTGTACCGCTTGCAGTGTTTGCAAGTGAAACCAAGGAAGGTACGCTTACAGTATTGTTATTTAGTGATGGTAAGCCTCTTATCGAAAATGAGGTCAAGATTGATGGTAGAAAAGTATACAAGACCGACAAAGACGGGGCAGTAAATCTATCGATCAAAGCAGGGAAACATCAACTTGAGATATTCGGAAAGAGTGCTTCAGGAGAGAACTTGGGTTACTTTAAAAAATCGATCACCATAAAGAACGAAAGAAATACCGAAGTGATCGCAACACTTTCACGAAGTGGTGCAGACAGTATAGATATTGATACCCCTGTTGCTGTAGCAGAGATGAAAGAGAGAAAGGAAGAGGCTTCAACCGGAACGGGGATACTCTCAGGAACCGTACTCTCTTCAGAAGGCAATATGCCGATAGCCGGTGCAAGGGTGTTTGTCAGAGGTACGGCAGTTGATGTCCGTACAGATGAGAACGGAAGATTTAAAGCAACTGTACCATCAGGAAAGATATTGAGTATCTCTGTAGTACACTCGGCATACTCTGCACAGACCATAGGTGGCATCAAGGTAGCAAAAGATAAAGCAATAAAGCGTGTTGTGAAACTGACACCGGCAAGTATGGAACTCGAGGAGTTTGTCGTCCTTGCACCAAAAATAGAAGGTTCTTTGACGGATATCATTGCTGAAGAGAAGAACATCAATGCAGTAGCCAGCATTATTGGAGCAGAAGAGTTGTCTAAAAAAGGTGATTCTACAGCTGCGGCTGCATTAAGAAGGGTCACAGGGGTAACACTGGTTGGGAGGAGTATATATGTTAGGGGATTAGGAGATAGATACTCAAATGTAGAGATGAACTCACTTCCTTTGCCTTCACCAAATCCATTAAAAAGAACGGTACCTCTAGACATCTTCCCTTCTTCTGTTATTGCTTCTATGAAGGTACAGAAGAGTGCATCTGCCGATATACCAAGCTCTTTTGGTGGGGGATATATTGATATTCGTACCAAAGAGCGTTTTGATGAAGATTTCATCAAGATCACTCTGGGAGGACAGATAAATAACTATACGGGTACAGCCCAGCTAGACTATGTCGGCTCCGCAACAGATTGGACGGGATATGATCATAGTTTCAGAAACATACCACAGCCTATTCTTGATTCAACCCAGGTGCAGGTAGGAGAGAGAACACCCACTTTCACTACGAGAGATTTTACAAAAGAACAAATATCTGAATACACAAGATCTTTTCCCAATCGTATTTACGATCTATATGAAAGTACTCTTAAGCCTGGGTTTGCCGGTTCAATAGAAGGTGCCAAAAATTTTGACATTAATGATGATCATCACATAACAGTATATGCAAACTATACATATGCACAAAATAGCAGATATGTACCAGAAGAGTTCTTTGGGTATGACTATGATGTAGATGGGAATCAATATGAGGACCCAAGTAAATACGGGACAATAGATCAGGTTGCAATGGCTGTTGCCCATGGCGGGATGTTAAATATTGGTTATAACTATATGGATGTATTGAGAATGAAGTATACAAAGCTCTATACGAAAAACTCTATAAAAACGACACGCTTGGTCGATGGTATTATAGGCTCAAATTATTCACATCTTACTAAAAGTTATTTAAATTGGGAAGAGAGGGAGATGAACGTAGACCAGCTTAGTGGTGATTTTGATTACAGAATATTTAATAGTGACTCTAACTTAAAGTTTGGGTTTCAAAACAGTACAGCAGAATTCTATCAACCAAATAATTATCAGTATACATATATTACTGAGGGAGGCATTACATTTAATGATAATGGTTTAACCAACCATATGGCAAACAGAGTAACTTCTGATGATGAACTTCAGGCAATGTATTTGAAAAACAGACACAATCTAGAAATATTCAATAAAGATGAATATATTGAATATGGTGTAAATATCTCTTCTAAAGAGAGAGTCTCCAGGCAAAGCAAATATTATTTGAATAAGCAGGGAAATGCATTTGTAGATGATCAGCAGTTAACGTCAGGGGTAGATTCCATTTATGCCAATTATGTTTTACCTGGGTATCCTTATGATTATAGGCCTTTTTTGATTGCTACTCTTTTTGAAGCTGCGGATTATTTTGATGGATATGTGGATGAAACAAGTCCATATATTTCATGGATGAGTAAACCATATGATGATCTAGAAGTGCTTCTGGGACTTAGATATGTTAGTCTTGATCAGAATATAGACCAGTATAAAGAGGATAAAACAAATCCGGATCCAGCTAAACGAAGATTGATCCAAAAAGAGAGATCGACATTGACAATAGATGACTATTTCCCATCATTATCTGTGAAGTACAAACATAGTGAGAAGCAATATTTTGATCTGGCAGCATCTAAGACCTATATCATGCCGGATATGAGAGAGTTTACAGAGGGAGAATATTTTCATCCATTTGATGTCGCAACTATAGTCGGGAACCCAAATCTTCTAAATACAATTATCTATAATTTTGACCTTAAGTACAGTTATTTCTTTTCTGATAGAGAGAATATTAAACTAGGCCTTTTTTATAAATATATGCAAGACCCTATTGAAGATGTAATGTTGCCATCGTCATCCTTGCCAATCTACTCCTTTTCCAATACGGAGTCTGCCACACTTTATGGTTTTGAAATTGATGGTAGAAAAAACCTTGATTTTATCAAGACGGATTGGGAATCTCTTAATATTGACTGGTCAAAATATTATATCTCTGGTAATTTTTCCTATAACTTTTCAGAAGTCTCTTTAACAGAAGAACAGAAAGAGATATTTACTTCTGACAAAAGAGCTTTACAGGGATTATCACCTTTTGTTATCAATCTTACTTTTGGATATGAGGATGAAACAAGGTCTGTACTGTTAAATTTAAACCATATGGATGAAAGAATTCGTAAAGTGGGAGTTATAGATCTTATTCATTATCCAGATCAATATGAGGTACCGCCAACACTATTGGATCTTGTATGGATCGAGAAATTTAATTATGGATATGACTTTGAATTTAAACTAAAAGCAGGAAATATTTTGAACGATGAGACGATCTGGAAAGAGGGAGAAGGTGTTACAAGAAAGTTCAAAAAAGGAAGAACCTTGGGTATGAAAATATCTACAGAATTCTAAATGGTAACATTTTGGTAATCATTTTGTAACCAAATTTTTCTATACTTTCGCAATTAAACAAAACAAGGAAGAAAAAATGAGAAAAATCATTTTATCAATGGCAACAATCGCTACAGTATCAATGGCGGATGGAAATGTTACACAAGTAGAACCAACAGTTGACGTTAATGACACACCAAAAGTAGAGACTGAAAAAAGCTTTCTTGATAGAGTTCATTTCAAAGGTGATCTAAGATTAAGATATGAGAGTATCGAAAGAGATGATAAAGACAATACGTATAGAAATAGATATCGTTTAAGACTAGGTGCAAAGATCGATCTAATAGAAAATCTTCAATTTGAAGTTGGTATGAGATCTGGTTTTGCAAACCCAACTTCAGGAAACCAAACATTCTATGATGACCAGCCTTTGAGTGACTACTTTTTCCAGTCACTTAGATTCAATATTTTAGGTTTGGCGTATAAGTCTGATAACTCTACTTACAAAGTAGGTAGACAACCATACATGATGTACAGACCTATCAAATCACAACTTGTTTGGGATAACGATGTTTCAATGAACGGGGTGAATTACCAGTATAAAGATGATACAAAGATCATCACTGTAGGTGCGAACCAACCAACTTTGGAAGAAAAAGCTACAGATGCTGCAGACGATGTCAACCTCTTTTTAGCACAATATGTGCACAAAACAAAATTAGAGTTTGCAAAACTTAATTTAGGTGCCGGTATCTACTATTATGATGGATTAAAAGGCAACACAACGCTTTTTGGTAGTAGAAAAGGTAACACCTTAGATGCAAATGGCTTGTATGCAAATGATTATCATATTGTAGAAGGGTTTGGTGAACTACAGTTTAAAGATCTGTTTGGTATGCCACTTAAAGTTGCAGCAGGAGTTACATACAACTTTGGTGCAGATGATAATAACTTTGGTTATGATCTAGCATTGCAATTAGGTAAAGCTAAAAGTGTCGGTGACTGGCAAGTAAAATACTCGTATACAGATCTTGAAGAAGATGCGACATATGGTGCATACTCTGACTCAGATAACTTTGGTGGTGGTACTGCAGCTAAAGGTCATGCGATCAGAGCAAAATACAAAATGGGTACAAACCTATATCTTGCCGGTAACTTCTTCTTCAATGAACTTTATGAAAGTAAAAGTAAAGTAGATGGAATGGAGCCAGACTATGAGCGTGTACAATTGGATGTGATTGTTAAATTTTAATCTATCCTAAACTCTTTTCGTAAACTCCTAAAGATGGGCACTTAAGCCCATCTTCCCTCTTTTTTAAATCTATTTTTTACAATGTACTTAGGGACGCTATGCACAAGTGCATATACGCTTACCCGTTCAGGACTAACAACGCAAAGCAGTTTGCGTTGTTTTAACGTCCTTCACTAAATTGGTAACAAGATTGTAATACTTTTTTTCTATAATTCCGCCATTAATTTAGATAAGGGTAGAAAATGAATAACACAGTTAAAATGCTACTGGGTGCAGGTTTTGCTGTAGCCGTGGCTTTTTATGCAAACAGTATCATAGGGCAAGCATCTCATGGTGGTTTTTTAGTGCTAGCAGCCGTATTTGGTGCGTATATGGCGATGAACATCGGTGCAAACGATGTAGCAAATAACGTAGGTCCGGCAGTGGGTTCGGGTGCATTGACCATAGGTGGGGCTATACTCATTGCTTCCATCTTTGAAGCTTCCGGAGCACTTATCGCCGGTGGTGATGTTGTAGGGACCATCAAAAAAGGGATCATCGATCCGTCTGCTTTTGGTAATGACCCGATGGTATTTGTCTATGCGATGTCAGCAGCACTTCTTGCAGCAGCACTTTGGTTGAACCTTGCAACATGGCTTAAGGCTCCTGTATCTACGACACACTCCATCGTTGGCGGTGTACTTGGTGGTGGTATCGCTGCGGGTGGTTTTGCTATCGTCTCTTGGGGAACAATGGGTAAGATCGCTGCTTCATGGGTCATCTCACCTGTACTAGGTGGTGTGATCGCAGCTATTTTTCTTTATGTGATCAAATCACAGATCCTTTACAAAGAAGATAAGCTTGCAGCCGCAAAGAAGATCGTACCTATTTTGGTGGCACTTATGGCAGCGGCATTTATCACGTACCTTACGGTTAAAGGACTTAAAAAAGTTTGGCCTGTTATCGTCGATACTTTGAGCTTTTTACCTCAAACAAAAAAACCTACTTTTTTGATCGCTCTACTATTTGGCGGTATTGGTGCGGCGATTACTTTTGTTATTGTAAAACCAAGAATAGCAAAAAAAGTGATGGGTATGGAAGCTACAAGAGAGTCGATCAATCTTCTCTTTACCATCCCTCTTATCTTTGCAGCGGCACTTTTAAGTTTTGCCCATGGTGCAAACGATGTTGCCAATGCTGTAGGTCCTTTGGCTGCAGTATATGATGCACTCACTACGCATGGAGTTTCCACAAAAGCAGCGATACCTCTATGGGTCATGGTAGTCGGTGGTCTGGGTATCTCTATCGGTTTGGCACTTTTTGGCCCAAGGCTCATCAAGACCGTTGGTTCAGAGATCACGGAACTTGATCAGATGAGAGCATTTTCCATTATGATGGCTGCGTCTATTACTGTGGTTATCGCTTCACAGCTAGGCTTGCCTGTTTCCTCTACCCACATTGCTGTGGGTGCCATCTTTGGGGTAGGTTTTCTCAGAGAGTGGTTAGACAGTAAGCAGATGGGTGAAAAACAAGAAAAACTCAAAGTTGAAGTAGAGAAACAGAATAGACTTAAAAATGAATTGGCAGACCTTAAAACGGATGAGGATTATAAAAGACAAATTGAGTTAATGGAGTCTCTGAAAATACAAAAGAAAAAAGTAAAAAGCCTTAAAAGAACACTGCGTGAGAACTATGTGAAGCGTGGAATGGTGAAGAAGATCGTAGCGGCATGGATCATTACAGTACCTGCAGCAGCGGTACTCTCTGCGATCATCTTCTTTGTGCTTAAAGGTTTCGTTGTATAGCATTTTATTTGGGTGTGTATTGCACACCCTGTAAATACTGCTTGTTACTTTATCCCTCTATTTACCCTCCCTTTTTTGTAACTAAAATGTTATCAATACATATTACTATACTACCATGGAAAATAAAAATATAGAAATTGTAGTGATCGAAGATGAAGAAGATATTTTAGAGTTGCTTGAATATCATCTTACTAAAGCAGGCTATGATGTCACAGGCTTTCTCTCTACTGAAAATGTAGAACAGTTCCTGGAAGAAGAGAATCCTGCACTTATGATAGTAGACCGAAACCTTCCCGGTACCGAAGGAAGTGTGTTTGTTTCACAAATGAGAGAGATAGGGTATGAGACACCTGTTATCTTTTTAACTGCAAGAGACAAAGAGAGTGATCTTGAAGAGGGTTTCAACTCCGGTGGTGATGACTACATGACCAAACCTTTTTCTGCCAAAGAGCTTCTTTTGAGAATAGAAGCTATACTAAAACGCAGTGGAGCAAAATCGAGTGATAAGATCAAGTATAAAGACCTTACACTTGATATCCAAAAGCGTGAACTCTCCATAGAAAAAAGACAGGTAGAATTAACCAACTTAGAATTTAAACTACTGCATACCTTTGTAAAAAATGCACATCAAGCACTTGACAGAGACTTTCTTCGTGATGCGGTATGGGGTGATGACTCTGTGAATTTTCATGACAAGACTATCAACGTAGCAATGAACAGACTTAAGAAAAAGATAGATCCTTCGGGGGAGAAAGAGTACTTTGCTCCGGTATGGGGTGTGGGGTATAAGTTATTATAGGGAACCTCTAAAAATAGGAGATATCCACAACATTACTAGCTTTTGCAAACACAATCTTTCACAAGATGCATACCTTGTCCTAGCTTAGGATAGGACTTGAAACCCTCTTGCAAAATCTTACATCTGTAAAGTCCATTATGAGTGCATAGGATTTTTAGAGGAGCCTAATGTATTAAAAAAAGGATTTATTTGACAGATAGCATAGATGAAGGTCTGATAGAAGAGTGTGAGATGCATATCGTAGGACATAAAATATTTGTGAGGCTCAAAGATATACCGATGTATCTCTCTAAAAAAACAAAAGACAGTATACGAAACCGCTATAGCCATTCTGTCGAGGTAGGCACTAGTACAGAGTATTTGCTTAATCATATCAGTAGACAACTGGGGAACAATATTGACCTGAATTTTTTTAAAATTGCAAGGACCATCGGTTTGGTACATGATATAGGGCATACAGCATTCAGTCATGATGGAGAACTAATCTTGGACAAAATGTTGAGAAAAGCATCTGCATCATTAAATACTCCTATTCGATTTAATGCCAATCTTAATAACTTTAGACGTATTTCAAAATATGGGCTTTTTGACCTGCTTCCCGAAGATATCAGAAAATATGCATTTGCTTCACTGGTTAAACGAAAAAAAGAATTAAAGCAGTATCCAGAGTATCTTTATTTGACGGATGACTTAGCATACGCCATAGGACTGGAAGAGAAATATCTTGCCTCAAAGGGCATCAATATTAGCAATACTACAAATAAGACAATACTCTGTCAGGCAATGGATCTGGCGGATGAAAACAGATATCGTGTGACAGATATCATTGATGCACTTAATATCTATTCCAAACAGAAGCTTAAAGAGATATTGATCCGTACTGTTCATAGTGAAGTACGTATTAAAGATATACGAAAACTTGTTAGCCTTAAGATCGGGCAGGTTGCAAGTACGAAACATTCACATAGTGATAAAATGAAAATCAAAGAGCTGCTTATCATGCTACTGAATCAAGAGAGCAATGCAAAAACAGAGTTTCAGAATGTCATGAACAGTATATCTATGGCATTCAATAGAAACTTTTTTCTTGCTGAAAATGGTAAGTTAATGCCTCTTAATAAGGAGATCGAAAAATTAAGAGATGATTTTCATAAGGTAGCTGCCACCTATTTGTGGGGTTCAAAGAAGATCAAAAATATTAAAAAACCATTTAATCACTATTTTACAACAGTGACAGACTATTTTATCAACGGTGACTTTGAGATAGATATCATAGATAGTAGTACCTATAAAAAGGCATTAATTGCATTAGAAAAAGAGATTTTAGATGATGATATACGTATACGGAAGAGGCTTTTGTTAATGAGAAACTTTTTAGGCGGCTTGACAAATTTAAAAATTATTGAACTTTATAAAAAAATAAGATTATCCGAATTTGAACGTAACCTTGGATATGAACTGGATAAAAGAGAGAAGCTTTTAGCCAGAGATCCCGTACAAGAGTTTGAAAAGAAGTTAGAAGAATATAGACATAGGCTAATTGAAAAGGTTAGTGCTTAAGTTTGAGCAGGTTTAGATACAGATCCTATTAAGGTTGATATACCAATCTTCGTTTAGCTCATTTATTTCGATATCCGTAAGGATGACTTCCAGTCCGCAATCTAATATCTCTGTACCATAGATCTTTTCATCCGGTATTTCCAAAGCATATATGCAGTATGCTTCCTGTGCATCAATATCTTGTAGATCATTTATATCCCAACCATCCTCAAGCTGATTGAATAAAAATATATTTTCCATCTCTCTTTCCTTTAAATTTTATAGAGACAAGATTAACGATTTTTAGTATCAAAATGGTGACATTTATATAACATTTATGTTGTCATTGTGTTACCAGCCTGTTATACATTAGCGATAATCTTCAAATGTAAAATTTAAAAATAAAGGTGTATATGATGATGAATAAAAGTTGGATCTCTTTGGCGACTGTAGCTGTTTTAGGTATGGGTCTTACAGCCTGTAGTGATAATAATGATGGGGATGAAGTGAGTATATCTAACCCTCCGGAGACTCCAGCTCCTGTTTCTCCGGAGACTCCTGCTCCTGTGCCTCCAAAAACACCTGTGAGCGTGTCTATTCCTCAGGAGACTTTAAAAGGCATTGAGTCTATCTCGTTTGATGAGATCGCTACAGCAGAAACGGCTAGCGAGAAAGCAAAACTTCTCAATACAAAAAAAGTAACTATCAACGGCACAGAGCAGGCTATCGACTTTACTTCTCTTATGGCTACGGGTCATCAAGACAATGGTGAGATCTTTGGACTTATCAAAGATCAAAATGATCAAGCCATTAAATTTGAAGATGGCAGTAACTATATCTGTAACGGTACGAATGGAGCACAGGGATCAGGGCTTGACTTCTCCTCTATCTTACAAAAAAACGGCACACTCTATATGGTAAACCAGTTTGAGTGTAATGTAGGGGCTATGTATATGTTTGAACTTGCACAAGATACAAAAACAGGTGCATTAAGTCCTAAAAAAGATACGCTTAAATTCATCAGTCAAAAATCTGAATTTGGCGGATTTGTTCACTGTGCAGGTCAGGCAACACCTTGGAATTCTCATCTTGGAAGTGAAGAGTATGAGTCAGATGCAAGAGCTGTTGAAGCAGATGCAGATGCTAATGGTATCACCGGAAATAAATATTATGATGAGACAGCTAAATTCTTTGGTGGGGATGCAACTAAACTAAACCCATATTTTTACGGATGGACACCAGAGGTTAAGATCAAAGCTGATGGTAGTCCTGAATATACAAAGCACTATTCTATGGGTAGATTTTCTCATGAGTTAGCGTATGTTATGCCAGATAATAAAACAGTCTATATGTCAGATGATGGTACGAATGTTGGTCTGTTTATGTTTGTGGCTGATAAAGCAGAAGATCTGAGTGCTGGTACACTTTATGCTGCAAAAGTAGCACAAAATCATGCTCAAAATGGTGGAGATTTTTCGATTTCTTGGATCAACTTAGGTCATGCTACGAATGCAGAAGTGAGAAGCTCTGTGGCGACTATGCCTAAGTTCTCAAACTTCTTTGATGCGGCAGAAGCAAATGCAGACAATAGCTGTCCAACAGGATTTACTTCTATCAATACTTCTGCATACCATGAGTGTTTAAAGCTTAAAGAGGGTGTGGATGAGAAAATTGTTTCAAGAGTTGAAACAAGAAGATACGCTGCACTTAAGGGAGCTACAACTGAGTTTAGAAAAGAAGAAGGGATCACGTTTGACCCTGTAAACAATAAACTTTATGTTGCAATGTCTGCTATTGAGAGAGGTATGGAAGACAATCAAAAAGCAAAAGAAGACAATGACAAGTATGACAGAGGCGGAAATAACGATATTAAAGTTGACTACAACTACTGTGGTGCTATTTATGAATTGGATGTGGTTAAAGATGAAGCTATCAAAAGTGATTATGTTGCCAACAGCATGAAAGGTATCTTGACCGGTACCATGATAGAGGAAGATGCTAATGGTAACAAGTGTGACCTTGATGGTATTTCCAACCCTGACAATGTGACCATGCT
>JAYEOF010000242.1:0-4423 GCA_034722695.1 Campylobacterota bacterium | reverse complement strand
ACTGCGGTTATATTGGTTTCATTGTGTTCCTGACTTTGGTTTTGGTCTAGGTATACCAGTTTAGGACAAGGTGGGTTTAAACGTGTATCATTGCTGTCATAACCCTGGGCAAGTGTTGCATTTGTATCATTGATAAGAAAAAATGTTTTAGGATGAAAAATGTCACTGTATGTTTTGATGTGCGCCACTTTGTAAGAGCTTTGCAGTTCTACTTTTGTAACGACACCTACAGGGACATCAGCAAAGAAAATATCATCTAAACCGGAAGTCACAACTTTATCATTTACTTCTATTTTATGCCACTTTGGAATAAATTTGATGATCATCTCATTTGTATCTACACCTATAGCAATACCGGGAGCTTTCTCTTCTCCTGCAAAAACGGAGAAACGACACTTCTCATCAGAAGTAAGGTAGCCATAGAGTTGATTATTGCGTACTTGTGCAGTACCTGCCACTACTGTACCCTGTATAAGTCCATAAAGTTTCTCTTCTAGCAGTCCTTTAGGTTTGGTAAGGATGATCTGTGAAAAACTGTTAAGTTTTACATAAGAGATCGTCTCTGTGATAGAAATATTGTGCATAGGAAGTCTACTGAGCTTGGGAAGTACATCATAGATATTCTTTACTTGTTTGATATAGTGGGTCTGTTCAAGTAGACGTTTACGTAAGATACGATTTTCTCTGCTTAGTTTTTCAATAGACTCTTTTTGGAAGATATAACTATGGCTTTTGTCTTCTAGATCCTGTGTAACATTTTTATAGTTTTGTTTAATAGGGTTAATGATGCCTAGAAGCGTATCAGTGATACGCTCATCATTTCTTGTCAATAGTACTGTTAAAACCAATAACAGTATAACAATAATAACTAGTCTAGTCTTCATATGCCATTTGCTGGAGCATATCCAGTTCATCTAGTGCGATACCTGTACCTTTTGCTACTGCAAGTAGGGGGTCTTCTGCTATATAGACGGGTAATTTTACAATATCGGAAAGATATTTGTCCAAGCCTCTGATAAGTGCTCCACCACCTGTAAGAACGATACCATTTTCTACGATATCTCCCGCAAGTTCCGGAGGAGTTTGTTCTAGAACATCTTTAAGTGCTTCAGCGATCTCTTCAAGTGAGTCTTTCATAGCTGCTCTAATGTGCTCAGAAGTGATCTCAATAGCAGTAAGTGTACCTTCAACCTGATCCCTACCACGTACGGTAGTTGTGAGTTCTTCATCTAGTGCTATGGCTGTACCAATGCTGATCTTGAGTTCTTCTGCGATACGGTCACCGATGAGAAGATTGAAATTCTTTTTAATATAATCTACTATGGCCTGGTCGAAGTTATCACCTGCAACACGAATAGATTTACTGAGTACAAGCCCACCGAGTGAAATGACACCTATCTCAGTCGTACCTCCCCCAATATCTACAACCAGGTTACCGTTAGGCTCTTTTACCGGGATGCCTGCACCGATCGCAGCTGCCATAGGCTCTTCAATAAGATAGACATACCTTGCACCTGCATTCTCAGCAGAGTCTTTTACTGCACGTCTCTCTACCTGTGTCAAACCGTAAGGTACACAGATAATAATACGAGGGCTGAAAAAACCTTTTCTTCTGTGTGCTTTTTCAATGAAATAACGGATCATCATTTCTGTGACTTCAAAATCTGCGATAACACCATCTTTCATCGGACGGATCGCTCTGATATTACCAGGTGTTTTACCTACCATATCTTTTGCTTCTTGTCCAACAGCTAAGATACGCTGTTGACCATGTTTATCATACTGGATAGCTACAACTGATGGTTCATTGATGCTGATACCTTGACCTTTTACAAGTACAAGTGTATTTGCTGTTCCCAAGTCGATAGCTAAATCGTTGGAAAACATGCCTAATAATTTTTTAAACATCTATTTTATCCTTTTTTCTAAATAGCGTAGGGCATTACGCTGTTTTTTTATCTTTTATGTAAAGAGGTTTCGCCCCTGACTCAACAACATCTTCAGTAATGATCACTTCATATCCTGCAAGTTCCGGTAGTTCATACATAATATCAAGCAGTATCTCTTCAAGTATAGAGCGTAGTCCTCTTGCCCCTGTTTTTCTATCGAGAGCTTTTTGTGCAATGAGTGAAAGTGCATCTTCTTCAAAAGTGAGTTTCACTTCATCTATCTCAAAAAGTTTTTGATACTGTCTGACCAGTGAATTCTTAGGCTCTACCAGGATACGCACCATATCTTCTTTACTGATCTCACCCAGTGTTGCAAGTACATGAAGTCGACCGATGAGTTCAGGGATAAGTCCAAAAGAGACAAGATCATCTGACTCTACAAGGTGAAGCATGTTCTCTTCCTCTTTCTTGGAACGCTTCTCTTGACCAAACCCTAAAGTGTTAGATCCAAGCCTTCTCTTGAGAATGTCATTGAGACCATCAAAAGCTCCACCACAAATAAAGAGAATGTTTGATGTGTCTATTTGAATAAAGTCCTGGTTAGGATGTTTTCTTCCGCCTTTAGGTGGAATGTTCACCACGGAACCTTCAATGAGCTTAAGAAGAGCCTGCTGTACACCTTCACCTGATACATCACGTGTGATAGAACGGTTTTCACCCATTCTGGCGATCTTATCTACTTCATCGATAAAGACGATACCTTGCTCTGCACGCTGAGGGTCACCATCTGCTGCCATCAGTAGCTTTGTAAGGATGTTCTCTACATCTTCACCTACATATCCGGCTTCCGTGAGGTTTGTTGCATCAGCAATGGCAATAGGTACATTTAAAAACCTGGCAATGGTTTGTGCCAAGAGTGTTTTACCTGAACCGGTTGGACCTATGAGAAGTACATTTGATTTAGCGATCTGTGTTTCATCTTCAACATTGTCTTTAAAAATACGTTTATAGTGATTATAGACAGCAACGGAAAGTGTTTTTTTCGCATTTTCCTGACCGATAACATATTCGTTAAGCAGCTCATTTATCTCTTTAGGTGTATAGAGTACTTGTGTTTCTGAGTTTAATGGTGCTTCGTCCTGTTCTTCTTCTCCAAAGAGGATCTTATATGCAGAAACCACACAATTTGAACAGATGTACGCACTTTCTCCTGCAATGAGAGGATTTTCTTCACTTTCAGTGGCAGAACAAAAGCTACATTCTTTAGTTGACATTTACTATCCTTATATTATTTTGACCTTGTAAAAGGGATGCCTCTTTTTGAGGTCTTTATAAATTCACAAAGTGATTTCACTTTTTCTGAAGTTGTTGTTTCAAAGAGTGTTTGCGCTACTTCTTGCAAAGGGTTACCTTGCTCAAAGAGTTCTCTGTAAGCAACTTTAAGTGCATTGATATCTTCACGATCCATTTTTCTTCTTAATCCTGCAAGGTTCAGTCCACGCAAGCCGGCACGATTACCTTCAGCTAAACAGAAAGGAGGGATATCCTGTGCCAAAGCACTGGCTCCTCCTATCATCGCATAGTCACCGATGTGTACAAACTGATGTACGGGTGTCAGACCACCAATAACCACATGGTTGCCAAGCTCAACATGACCTGCAAGTGTCGCACCATTTGCCAAGATACAGTTGTCTCCGATAATGACATCATGACCCAGGTGTACATAACCCATGAGAAGGTTCCCGTTACCTATCTTGGTAACTGAACCACCACCTTTGGTACCGGGATTGAGCAGAGTAAACTCTCTAATGGTATTGCTGTCACCGATGATGAGCTGTACATCTTCACCGTCATATTTCAGATCCTGAGGGATAGTTCCTACTGCAGAATGAGAGAAGATACGGTTATTCTTGCCGATAGTCGTATTTCCCTCTATCACAGCATGAGATGCAACCGTTGTGTTGTCACCTATTTTCACTTTGGGACCGATATAGGCAAAAGGACCAACAGAGACATTAGTACCTAAGATTGCACCTTCTTCAATAACAGCAGAGGGATGGATTAAAGACATAACCAAAAACCTATTTGTCTACGATCATAGCTTTAAGCTCAGCTTGAGCAACCACTTTGTCATCCACATAGGCTTTTGCATCAAGTTGCCATACAGCACCTTTGTTTTTAATGACGTTTATTTTATAGACAAGTTGGTCACCTGGAGTGACGGGCGCACGAAACTTTGCTTTATCGATACTCATAAAGTAAACTACTTTATTTTGGATCTCCTCCTGAGTCACATTGTCCATACTTTTAAATGCCAATACACCACCGGCTTGAGCCATGCCTTCAATGATCATAACACCAGGGTAGATAGGGTGATCTGGGAAATGTCCCTGGAAGACAGGTTCAGAGATAGAAACATTTTTAAAACCTTCTATATACTCACCCGGACTAAGCTTAGTAATTCTATCTACAAGTAAAAATGGGAATCTATGAGGTAATATCTCTTGAATTTCAACAACGTTATAAAGCACTGG
>JAYEOF010000241.1:0-4426 GCA_034722695.1 Campylobacterota bacterium | reverse complement strand
GGTCCGGAAGAACCCAGCATTTCATAAAGAGGGGTTACTCCATGTGTTGCTTGAGTCAGTTCCTGAAGGGCTGTTTTGTAATCTTTCGAAAGAGAGTCAAGGTCGATTTTAGGATGAGCCTCTTCCAGTAGCTTAATGGAAATTTCTTTTGCTGTAGTTAACCCTGCTTCAAGATAAATAGCACCGATGATAGCTTCAAAAGCGTTGGAGAGCAAAGAAGGTTTGTTTCTTCCGTTATTATTCTCTTCTGCGGAGGAGAGATAGATATACTGGCCCAGATCAATGGCTCTTGCTAAAAGTGTAAAGCCACTCTCGTTGACAAGTGATGCACGGATCTTGGAAAGTATGCCTTCATTGGATCTGGGAAATTGAGAAAAAAGATACTCACCTACGATAAGGTCAAGTACGGCATCTCCCAGAAACTCAAGCCGCTCATTATTGTAAGGCTTTTTATCACTTTTGTGCGTCAAAGCCTCAATAATCAATTGCTTGTCTTTAAATGTATAGTTCAGTCGTTTTTCAAGTTGACTGTAATCGTTCATTGGCTAATTCCTTTGTATATATGATGTTTGTTATAACGTTAATTTAATTCTCTCAGCTTCGTTTCGAGCCAGTTCATCACAGCGTTCATTTTCCGGATGCCCGTTGTGCCCACGTACCCAGGTTCCGTGAACATGATGTGGCTTTGCCGCATCAAGGTAGGCTTCCCACAAGTCCACATTTTTTACTTTTTTGAAGCTTTTTTTTACCCAGCCTTCTAGCCATTCATTGATCGCTTTTACGACGTAAGAACTGTCAGATATCACCTCTACATCACAAGGTTCTTTGAGAAGTTTAAGTCCCTCAATGACCCCTTGAAGCTCCATACGATTGTTGGTAGTATGTGTATCTGCTCCAGAGTACTCTTTACGCTTCCCTTTAAACTCCAGTATGCCGCCATAACCACCAGGTCCAGGGTTCCCGAGGCTGGAGCCGTCAGAGTAGAGAGTAATCTGTTTTCGGACTTGATTTTGCAATTTTTTCCTCAACTTCTACAGAGTTTATTGCCATACAATTAGGACAGCGTTTAAAAGAGACAGGGAAACTCTGTTTACATTTTTTACACAAGTATGAAAAAAGCAGATCTCCCTGCTCAAATCCACTCTCTCTTGCAGTGGCCAACATGTCAAGACTGAAGATACCACTTTGGACAATTGGTTTTTGTAAATATCCTTTGGCATAGTAGAGTGTGTTTAGTTGTGTATTGGATGTAATTGTATCTAAATCGAGTTGTGAATTCGGTAAGAACCAGAGGATATCTATAACCTCTTTCAGGCGCTTAGGATCAATGATCTCCCATGCTACTCTTGTATCCAGTTGCAGCATAGTATTGACTATTTCTCTATACAGTGTAGGTTCTGCTTTTAGAATTTTAAGGAGTTTTTCTACCTTTTCCTCTATAGTGATCGTTTTGCTGTATTTTATTTCAGAGAGTTCAAGAAATTTTGTGAGGGCATGCGTCTCTTCTCCAAGCATCTCCAGTGGGTCTATCACTTCCTTTGCTTTATCATATTTGTGCATCATCTCATATACGACACCCAGTTCATAAAGTACTTTTACATTACGGGGTTTTTTGCGTAAGATCTCTGCATAGATAGATCTGGCACGCTCTAAAAATCCTGCATGAAGATAGGTATTCCCCAGTCTTTCCATGAGTTCAAGTTTACCTAGATCATCAGGGATATTTTTGATCAAATAGAGATAAATATTGATAGATTTATGGTACTCTCCTGAGTTTTCAAAAGCTTTAGCAAGTAAAGTAAGAGGCTTAAGCATATGAGGTTCAAAGGGCATATCAGTGGTATCAAGAGCACACTCTGTACTCTCAAACTTATCTAAAAATTTGAGCAGGTTCCCTTGCTCCTTTTGTTGTCTATAAAGTCCCCAGCCATAAGTAGCGAGTGCAATAATGAGGCTAATAATGATAATAAGCAAGATACTAAAAAGCGGGTCATTATAAGCAGGTAAGATCTGTTCCAAATTTTGCCTTTGGTTTTATTTGTCTTAGATTATATCAAATTAGATATAATTCTATTATGATAGATAACGCTTCCATAGAATCTCTAAAAAACAGCATTGATATTGTAGATGTGATAGGTAACTTTATAGAACTGCGTAAAGCAGGGGCGAATTATAAAGCAAACTGTCCGTTTCACGGAGAAAAAACCCCCTCTTTTGTAGTGAGTCCAAGCAAGCAGATATACCACTGTTTTGGCTGCTTGGCTCCTCATGAGCAGATACGTACACCAAAAGGTTTAAAACCTATATCAGATATTAAAATTGGTGATGTTGTTTATGCTTCAAGTGGTAAAGAGACAAAAGTGATTGAAGTATTAAAGCATAAACCTCAATATGGGATGTTGAAATTTAAAACAGACCTAATAAATGAATGGTCCTATTTCACACAAAATCATGATATGGTTCTTGTAAAGAAAGAAGATATTGTTGAGTGTTTGCCTTATGTGAGAGTTGAAAAAACAAGACCCTTAAAATTTTATGGACGTATTAAAAAGAACCATCGCTACACAACAGATTTACTTACAAGTAAGGTTGTTTTCGCAGCTGATGTTAATAAAGGTGATTATTTCCTTTATCCGGTTGATAGAGATATTTTAGAAGATAAAACCTTGGATGTTTCATCTTATTGGAAAAAAAATAACTTTGGACCTAATGTTTCTAAAATAGAAACAATTCCATTTTCTAAAGATCTAATGTGGCTTTTTGGTATGTATATTGCAGAAGGTAGTACCTATAGAGGTGGAATAAAGTTTTCTCTAAATCGAAAAGAAGATGTGTATGCTCAAAAAATTATTTCTATTATAAAAGATGTGTTCTCTAAAGAAGCATCACTGTTTCTGCCAAAAATGCGTAAAAACTCTCTTGAAGTTACTTGCTCAAGTACAAACTTGGAATATATATTCAGTAAGTTATTTTTAAAGGGGGCAAATAAAAAGTCATATCCATATTTTTTTAATTATTTATCTAAAAAATTTAGAGAAGGATTATTTCAAGGCTTAATGGATGGTGATGGCTGTCATGATCGCCGTACCTATAAAACCATTAGTAAAAGTTTAGCAGATCTTTTAGTTGACTTAGCTATTTCTTTAGAAAAAATACCTTCGTTATATATTGACAAAGCTTACATAGACAAGAAAGGATTGGGGCATCAGAAGACATATACTCTTTTGTTTCATAAACGAGAATCATTAAAAGGATTTTTTGAAATACTGCATGGTACAAAATATCTTTTTATGAAAGTAAAAGAGATAGAGAATGCATCACAAGAAGAATATGTTTATGATATTACTGTAGATGACAAGACACATACTTTTTTAACTAAAAATTTTATTGTAGGGAACTGCGGTGTAGGGGGTGACAGTATCAAGTTCGTGATGGAACTTGAAAAACTCTCTTATCCTGAAGCTATAGAAAAACTCGCTTCCATGTATAATTTTTCACTGGCATATACCAAAGGCAGCTCTGACTACTCTGATGCCAAACGTGTACTTGAATCCATCCAAACATGGTATGTAAAAAACTTGGAAAATAACCCCACTGCTAAGCAGTATCTTTTAGACAGGGGTATCGCTCAAAGTTCCATTCAACGATTTGGCATAGGATATGTGCCGGATGGGGCTTCTGTAATGAACTTCTTAAATTCTGCACTTTTGCCTCTGCCTAAAGCGCTGGAAGCAGGTGTCATCGCCCAGGGTGAGGGAGGTGGGTATTATGCCCGTTTGGTAGAGCGTATTACTTTTCCTATCTTCTCTACGAGTGGTGCTGCGGTAGGATTTGGTGGACGTACCATTACCAACCATCCTGCAAAGTATATCAACTCACCTCAAACAAAACTTTTCAATAAATCACGTCTGCTCTACGGCTATGATTTGGCGAAAGAGAGCATTTATAAAAATAAAAAGCTCATTGTATGTGAGGGCTATCTTGATGTGGTGATGTTCCATCAGGCCGGGTTTACAGAAGCTGTGGCAAGTATGGGAACAGCACTTACTCCTGAACATTTACCTCTGCTTAGAAAGGGTGATCCTAAGATCATCTTGGCCTATGATGGTGATAAAGCGGGGGTGGCTGCTGCACTGAAAGCTGCGCAGATGTTGTCTGTAGCAAGTTTTGACGGGGGTGTTGTACTTTTTCCTGACGGACAGGATCCTGCAGATCTTATAGCCAAGGGTCAGAGTGAAGCAGTGGCAAAACTGCTTCGTGAAGCCAAGCCCCTCATCCCTTTTGTGTTAGAAAAAATTATTGATGCTTATGATCTGAATGACCCTCGTGCCAAAGAAGCAGCATTTGGTGCGGCAAAGCAATTTCTGGAAGGTTTGAGTCAGATCATAAAAGATGCATACATTCCTATGGCGGCCACACTTTTAGG
>JAYEOF010000240.1:0-4444 GCA_034722695.1 Campylobacterota bacterium | reverse complement strand
GGCTTCCATAAAACAAAAGTACGCCTGTCTCACCAGCTAGGTAATCTTACTAACAAGAATGTAACGACAGATGTTGTCCAAAACATGGAACGTAATCCAAATTCTATTTTATATTTGATTAGCAAAATTCTAAAGGATGCGAAAGGACGGGACGTATCCAGCGGTACGCTAAGGATCGTTTCGCCATATTTATTCAGTGGTGTCTACTACGATAAAGACGGAAAACTCATCTATGACGGTGCGGCAGAAACACTTAAGTTATTAAGTGAACATCCTAATATGAAGATTGAAGTCATCACAAACTCAGTTCTTACCGGCGATAATATCTTTACCCAGGCAATCATCGACATGGGTATGGCACCACGCTTTTTACTGACACCTGAACTGCAAAAGGTATGGCTCTCCAGTGCAGAGAAAGGTGAGTTCAACCCCGAAGTTGTGAAAAGTGAAGAGTGGCAGCGGCTCATCAACCATCCACAACTCTTCTTTTATCAAACGGGTCGTCTTGATTCGACAACCTTGGGTGGGGATGTAAACTATGGCAAGCTGCATGCCAAGTTTATCTTTGGAAACAAGGTCGGTTTTGTCGGCACCAGCAATTTTGATTATCGTTCCAATCTGTACAACAATGAGCTGGGTTACTTTTTTGTGGGAGATGCCGTACGTGATGAATTGAACGAAGTCTTTGAACAGTTAAAAGCGACTTCTTACCGCTGGGGTACACCAGAATGGCTGGAAATGCGCAGAAAAGTAATGGAAAGTGACAGCTCTAAAGCCAGTCCAGCCCGTAAACAGCGTGGTATTTACAAAACCGTTCGTGCTCTTGGTTTAGAGTACCTGATGTAAATATGTTTACAGATTGGTCACCAAAAGTACTTAAAAAATTACTCGTTATTCTGCTAGGTTTGACTATTGCTCTGCTTTGTGGATGCACAACAGTAAAGAAGCAACAATGCACTATCCATAACTCGGAGATTGAGCCGGATAATACCATTGTGCTTCAGCAGGGCTATCCGAATTCAGTTTTACGTGTGGCAACACTCAACCTGGCTCATGGCAGAAAAGATAGTTCTAACCAGTTGCTTGTCGCAAAAGGTACCCATAAAGAAAATCTTAATGATATTGCCGATGTACTGACTAAACATAAACCACATGTTGTTGCTTTGCAGGAAGCCGATGCATCATCTCGCTGGAGTGGAAGTTTTGATCATGTGGCTTATCTGGCTTCGGCGGCAAAATACCCATGGAGAACGCATGAGCGTAATGCAGAGAACTGGCTGTACTCGTACGGAACAGCGTTACTTTCTGCACTACCGCTTATTGAGACCATAAAACATACTTTTGAACCTTCACCGCCCACGCTCGATAAGGGTTTCGTGCTCGCACAGATCAAATGGCCTTCTAATGACGGAAAAAAGTCACGAAAGGTTGATGTCATCTCTGTACATCTGGATTTTTCAAGGCAGTCAGTGCGGGACAAACAGATAAAGGAGATGATGGAAACAGTGTCGATACGCATGAACCCGACAATTATCCTGGGTGACTTCAATAGCGAATGGCTTGGCAAGGCTTCGGTCATTAAGGCACTTGCTACAAAATCTCGTTTTTCAAGCTACAGACCTGAATCGGGTGATTATAATTCCTATAAAGACAAACGTCTCGACTGGATATTAATTAGCAACGACATGGAGTTTGCTAATTACCATGTATTACCAGAAATTTTGTCTGACCATTTGATGGTTTTAGCTGAGATACGCTTCAAAAGTAACTGAATGATTCATTAAGGCTACCCCAAGGAAATAGAATCGCATGCATATATCCATCGTAACCCTAAATTTTCGAAAAATGGCTAGACAGATTGATAATATTAGATTATTATATCAATACAGATACTAAAGTGTATCATACTACAATTTATAGTTAGAAGATTAAACACCAGATAATTTTGGTCCAGAGTGGCAAATGAGAGCACAGATCCAGTTTTTGTTTCCTAAATAAAAAGGATAAAAAATAGCATTTACAAATATACTACTGACTACTTTGGTCACTTCAACATTACTTTTTGCAGAGATCAAAAATGATGCAAATGCAACAGAAAAGTCTTACAGTGAGCAAGATTGGGGTATTGGGGCTGTCTACAGATCGGCTAGCATACCTTACGTAACAGAAGACAGTGTGGTCAGTAGTTTGGTTCCCATGCTCTTTTTTGAAAATGAATACATTTTTTTACATGGTTTAGAGTCTGGAATAAAACTTTATGAATCAGATGAATGGCGATTGAGTGCTATTACCAGGATGCACTTCGTCGATATTCCCGAACAGTATCAGAATATAGTACAGGCAGATACAAATGATGTTGGTCTTCAGCTTCGTTATAAGTTGAAGGACCATCAATTTATTGATCTGGAAGCTATGAATGATCTTCACGGTAGACTCTTTTCCAGCGTAAGATACAGTGCAGATTTTGAAAATGGTTCTTTAGAGTATAAACCTTATGCCCAGTTACAATGGAACAGTTCAAAGTATAACAGTTACTATTACGGGTTGGGTCAGGAAGATATCTCTTCAGGTTTCGATGCTGTGGTTGGTGTGGACGCGAAATATCATGTCTGGTCAAATTTTTATTTATTGGCTAAAGCACAAGGGCGACTCCTTGGAAAGGATGCTCAAAACAGTCAATACATTGAAGACACTATTGAGGGTGAACTTTATTTGGGGTTTGGATTCTTTAATGATAAGGATAAACCAAAGAAAGAAAACCTTGATATCTCTCCTTATTTTCGTATAGCGCATGGTTGGGCAACGCCATCTAATATCGGTGAAATCATTGCGGGGGATACGGAAAAAGATCCTTACAGTAATCAATTGACATCTTTGTTCTATGGTTACCCACTCACAGATGAGATCTTTGGCTTTCCTTTGGACTTTTATTTAACCCCTGGTTTTGTTTTTCATCACAGTTCTGAGGTGCAAAGCACAACACAGGAGTATGTCCTTGCCATTAAGGCATATTATACATTTCCTCTTCCGTGGAAGGTACGTTTTGGATTTGCAGAGGGTATCTCTTATATCGATGAAGTAAGTTATATAGAACAGACTGAAATGGATGAAAAAGGATACCGGTCTAGTAATTTATTAAATTATCTTGATTTTTCTTTAGATCTTCATTTAGGTGATGTATTTGGAGAAAACTTAAATAATATCTGGCTTGGATACAGTATTCACCACCGTTCAGCTATTTTTGAGTCTTCCTCACGTTTTGGACGTATTAAAGGTGGTAGTAATTATAACAGTGTATATTTGCAGTATCATTATTAATTCAACTAGAGATAACCCTTAATAGGCAGGAGAGAAGAGATATCTGTCCCTATTTTCTTCCAAAAACCTGTGTGAGGAGGGGCATAATATGTGTTTTCTTTACCCTCTTCTATACTATGCCAAATAGGACCATAACGTGTTGCATCTTCATCAAATACTTTGGGATGTTCTCCCCAAGAGAGTTTATAGAGATTCTTCAAACTTACTGCTTCGGCTAATCTCTCTCGTTGCTCTTTGGCAAGTTTTTCAGAATTCACGATCATGAATATTTCTGTATTGAGCTTATCTGAACGAGGATCCATATTGGCAGAGCCTATCCCCATCCTGTGGCTGTCAATAATCATCATTTTAGTGTGCAAAGAAAGTGCTTGATGATTTAGCCATTTTTTTGTTCTTAAAAACTTTTTAAAGCTGTGAGGCTTGATCTCATAGAGATTGACACCCATCTCAACCAATGCTTTAATGTAGCCTTTATATCCACCATAGACAAGAAAAACATCTGTGGAAGCCAAAGAGTTTGTAATAATAGTGACCTCTACCCCTCTCTTTCGCAAAGTTTTGAGGTTTACCATCATCTTATCACTGGGGATGAAGTATGGAGAGATGATAACTAGATCATCTTTAACATGTTTGAGATCTTCACTGATCTGTGTGGAAATATGGGTTGAGTCATCTTTTTCATCTGTATTAACTTTACTAGGGTGGTCATAATAAAAATCTGTTCGTTTGGCTACAGTAAGTGATAAAAAGCAGAATAGTTCGCAAGTTTTTTATCGGTCTTTCCCAGATAGTTCAAGAGTGGGGCTTTTCCCTTTGGTAACTTAGTCACACTTTCTTGTTTGGGTGCTGGGGTCTGTGGTGACTTATGGCTACAAGCAGAAAGAAGAAGAATGATGCTTCCGGTAATGATGATATTAAAAAGATAAATAATATGTTGTTTTGAATCCACTACAACTCCTCTAATCGTTTAATGATTTTTATTGCAACTCTTCATATATTTCTAAAACTTCAAGATACCTGTCACTTTTTTCTTCATACTTCTCTTCAAGCAGAGCCAACTCTTCGGTAATAATATTTAAACCTTTTTCCTGATAACATTCTGGATCATATAAACATGTATTGAGTT
>JAYEOF010000239.1:0-4446 GCA_034722695.1 Campylobacterota bacterium | reverse complement strand
GAAGATGGTGCGTCAGAGAGGATTTGAACCTCCACACCACTAGGGCACTACCCCCTCAAGGTAGCGTGTCTACCGTTCCACCACTGACGCACTGCGGATATATAGTTAAGTACTATAGAAACTTGAAAACTGAGGGATAACAAAAAATTGTGACGAATTATATCGCCACAACCTTTTTAATGTCTTTAAGATTAACCTAGGAACGGGTTAGCGTAAAGAGCGATAAGCGCAATTACCAATGTATAGATAACTTGTGCTTCGATCATTGCAAGAGCAATAAACATTGTAGTCATTAGTTTACCACCAAGACCTGGGTTTCTAGCTGTACCAGCAATAGTTGCAGCAGCTGTATGACCCATACCGATAGCTCCACCAAGAGCAGCAAGACCAAGACCAACACCAGCAGCAACTACTGAGTATGCTTTGATCATAGATTCACCATCTGCTTCACCAGCAAATGCAACAGCACCAAGTGCTAAGAAAAGTAAGAAAAACTTTTTCATTTTATATCCTTTAAATTTATGGGCTTTAAGTCCCCGTTGACTGTCTTCAAAAGTCTGTTCGGATAGCGTAAACGATAATGAATTATCGCCAACATAAACATAAATGCCTACATTTCCCTACTGATCACTTTTTATAAACGATGTAATTATAACTGAAGATGATTTAATTTATGCTAAAAAATTATCTTACTATAATCTATAAAATCCTGTTTCCACTAAAACCCCATAATATCTCTTTTTGGACCAACAAGCTCCATAACATTGACTTTATAGTCAGTCCATCTGCTCCAAATAGCACTTTGCTGACTGGTTATAGTGATAACATGTTGATCAACCGGCATTCTTTCCTGTGAACCAAGCTGAGCTAACAAATGATTGATCTGTTTATTTGTCATTCCGTAAGCCAGATTTAGACTTTGATCTTCTAACTGTTCAACTATAACATTAAGTGGTCTCCCATCTGCTAAAGCCACTTGCATGATGTAAAAAGAGCTGCTAAAGTAAATGACTCTGAGATATCTGGCATCAAATACAATTTTAATGGTATCTATAGTCGGGAAATAGAACTCGTATTGATCATCAGTTCTGGCTTTTTCATACACAAGCATATTACCCTCATTAAGCTGCAGAAGCTGCTGATCTATAAAGAGCGTACCGAAATTCTTCGGACGGTGATTTATAAATCTACTATCCACCTGAAGCTGTTTACCATCGACCTGCAGTCTGAGTTTATTATCCTTATAAGACAGATCTGTAGTACTACAGCCTGTTAAAATAGCCAACATATATATTGCAGTCACAAGTTTCACTACTTTATACACTCTAACCTCTCCTATGATAATTTATGCCAGATACTCTGGTGTTGCCAACTCTACTTTTTTACCTTTTTGTTCCATTACCACTACAGTGATATCATCACCTTCACTATATCTCTCCGAAAGATTATTTACTCTCTCTTTAGCCACCTTAGAGATGTGTAACAGTGCATCAAATCCATCCGGCATTTCAACAAAAAGTCCAAAGTCTACTATCTTCTTGACTTTACCCTCATAGCTTTCACCTATTTTATAGACCATCTGTTTCCTCACAGGTGCAGATGCAATGTCTTCAATGTGTGCTTTTGCCGCTTCTACTTTTGCTTTGTCACCACCAGCTACTTTTACACCACCGACATCACGGTCAAGGTCGATACTCACTTCAAATTTCTCGATGATCTCACGAATGGTTGCACCTGCTTTACCGATGATATCACCTATCTTACTCGGATGGACAGTGAAGTGTTCAGTACTTGGCAGTGCCTCACTTGTAACAATATTTTCTTCAGCCTCTTCCATGAGTTCAAGAATATGGTTTTTACCTTTACTTGCTTTTTCTAGTGCATCTTTTAACACATTGAGGTCGATCCCGCCTAGCTTGATATCCATTTGAAGTGCAGTAATACCATGTTTTGTCCCTGCTATTTTAAAATCCATATCTCCATCATGATCTTCTAGTCCCATGATATCAGTAAGGACTGCATACTTATCACCATCTGTTACAAGTCCCATAGCGATACCCGCTACAAGGTCAATCATCTCTACTTCTGCCCCGCGCAATGCAAGTGCTCCACCACAAATGGTTGCCATAGAAGAAGAACCGTTACTCTCTAGTATCTCAGAAACCAAACGGATACTTCCATCATAATCAAGATCGATCACTGGTTCCAAAGCTCTTTTCCCAAGGTTACCATGCCCCAGTTCTCTCCGTCCTGGTGCACCTATATATTTAACTTCACCTACAGAGTATCCAGGGAAATTATAGTGCACCATGAACTTTTCTGACTGGCTGTTCTTTTCTGTGATGAGTTCATACATTTGTGCATCTTTTTTATCACCCAGTGTTACGGTAACCAATGCTTGTGTCTGGCCACGGGTAAAAAGACATGAACCATGCACAGATGGTAAAATATTTGTCTCAATACTAATAGGTCTTACCTCATCCATTCCTCTACCGTCGGCACGAATATCCCTATCCAAGATCATCGCTCGTACAACTGTTTTTTTATAACGTTCAAGCACTTTGGAAACCAACTCTTTGTCTGCTTCTTTACCTTCAGACTCCAAAGCTTCCATGATCTTTGTTCGTACTTTTTTAAGCTCTGTAGAACGCTCACTTTTTGCCATATGAGAGATGGCTTTTTCTACACTTTCCGCATAGTTATTTTCAATAAAGGCATACAGTGACTCATCCACTTTATCTTCGGCTAAAGTAAGTACTAAAGGTTCTCTTACTAAAGGGGTAAATGCTTCTACATATGCTGATGTTGCTTTTTCTATAGCTTCTCCCGCAATTGCGATCACATCCACAAGTGCTGTTTCACTGAATTCATTTGCACTCTGTACTGCATTATTTTCAGATGCAAGTGTACGCATCTCTATCATTACCACATCTTTTCCGGACCCCACAACAAGAAGATCAAGTTCACTGTCATCCTGTTGGGAGAGTGTCGGGTTGATAACAATATCATCACCAACAGTTCCAATTCTTACTGCTGCGATACTTGTTGCGAAAGGGATATCTGAGATGAACAGTGCGGCATTGGCTGCATGAAGCGCAGCCACTTGCATATCTACCTCTTCATCCGAACTTACAACCATGATACTTATCGTTACTGGAAAATGAAAGCCTTTAGGAAAAAGAGGTCTCAATGAACGATCCACAATACGTGAAGTCAAAGTCTCAAAATCTCCCGGTTTTGTCTCTCTTTTGATAAATCCACCAGGGATCTTTGCCGCTGCATATGATTTTTCCATATACTGTACTGTCAAAGGAAGAAAATCAGCATCCACTGCTTTTTCATCTATAGCAACTGCCGCTATCAGCACTGCTTTACCTTGCCTGTACATCACTGCACCACTGGCTTGTTTGGCTACTTTGTTGAATTCATATTTCTCTTCAAGACTATTTACATTTATCTCTATTATTTGTTCTTGCATACGTTTTTTATCCTTTTTTGGTTTCAGTTTCTTGTTCTTTATGTATCTGTTTTTCTTTGTTATTGATTTCTTGTTGTTTCACTATCTCGGATATCTCTTCGAAATCCAATGTATTAAAATCTTTATAATAGTATTCTATCGAAATATAGTCTTGTACCTTATGAGGGCAAAACACTCCATCACAGACAGAGAGTAGATTTTCATACACAGTTTTATCTAAAATAGGTGTTGCAATATAAATATTTTTAGCTTCTCTTGCGATCACCGATTTGAGTGCTACCATCATGGTAAGTCCAGACTCTATACACTCATCTACTAGGACAACATACTTCCCTTTGAGTGAAACCAGTTCTTTACCTTTGCGATACTTATACACATAAGCAAGCACCTCCTCTTCATACTTACGGTGTGCTTCACTATAGATATAGTCTTCACCGATATCAAAAGAGTCTATCAACGCCTTATGCATGACAACCTCTTCTGTCTCAGAAACCATCGCAATGACCAATTCAGGATTATTTGGTGCCAAAATAGGCTCCGTAAGAAGGATATCCATTTGTGCTTCTATTGCCTTAGCGATCTTATCTGCAAAATAGACACCTTCTTCACTCACACCTATTACAACTGTTTCATTATCTCTCAACAACTTAAGAGGCAGTGTTTCGATAAGTTTAGCTGCTGAATCCTCTTTATTTTCAAAATAAGGATCAAGGTTTGAATCGCTGCGCATAATCTGCTCCTGGGAATTGTTTATTTACTTCATTTTCATCAAAAGTATAACGAAACTCTTCTATATACTTCATCAAGAGTTTATACGCATAGTTGATTTGTTCCATTTTTTCAGTATCACCTCCTAGGTCAGGGTGATACTTTTTTGCAAAAAAATGATACTGTTTTTTAATATCTGCTTTACTGATTAATTTAGGCAAACCCAAAATATCTAAAGCTTTATCGATCTCTTCCATAGG
>JAYEOF010000238.1:0-4492 GCA_034722695.1 Campylobacterota bacterium | reverse complement strand
ACCAGTATCACTCCCGGTGTTTCATCTACAATGATATCGACTCCCAAAAGCATCTCGAGGGTCTTGATGTTCCGACCCTCTTTGCCTATGATACGCCCTTTATGATCATCACTGGGTAGATTCACAAGATTGATGAGCCTTTCACCTGCGAATTCACCTGCGTAACGTGTAGTTGCCTGTGCCAAAATGTAGTTGGCTTTTTTCTCACCCTCTTCTTTGGCTAACTGCTCATACTTGCGTACAATACCCGCTACTTCGGAACGGCTCTGTTCTTCTACTTTTCCCAAAATATATGTTTTCGCCTCTTCACGAGTAAATGAAGCTACGCCTTGCATCTTTTGTATCGCTTGGTCTATCTCTTCTTGCTTTTGGATTTCCAGCTTTTCTAAATTTGTCTCTTTCTCAATTACTTTATGCTGTAAGAGTGCAAGCTTCTCTTCTTCTTTGGTTAACTCTTTTGTTTGCAAGATCAAAGAACGGTTTCGCTCTTCAACCTGAGCAATACGTTTTTGAAATGCACCTTCCTGCGCTAACTCTTTTGCTTTGATCTTCACGTGAGACTCTTGCAGTAAAAGCTCAGCCTCATTTTCTATAGCTTTTGCTTTTGCTTTCACCTCTAACTCTATATGTCCAAACCTGTTTTGTGCACTGTTTTTCAGCCATAAGTAGCAAACACCTGCTCCTACAGCTGTTCCAGCAAGGCTGGATACGCCTATTATTCCTAACATTATTTTTCCTTTTACGAAGAAAAAGAAACCAGTAATACATTTATGGCACTATGATCATGTCTGCCTTCACATCATAATTGTCTGTAACTATCTCTTTACTATAACACAACTCACGTGCCACAAATACTGTTTTATTTATATTTTTAATCTCTTTTTCAAAAAATCTATCATACATTCCCTTACCAAATCCTACACGTCTATGTGTCATATCCAGTCCCACTATAGGTACGATAGCTATATCTAATTTTTTAGTTCTATACTGTTTTGAATCTTTTGGTTCTTTGATCCCAAAACGTTTTTTTTCCAGTGGGTATCTATATTTTACCACCCTAAAACTTTTACCTTCCATAAAAGGTACATAGAGTTCTCTCTTTTCTTTTCGTAACTGCCCAATAAGAGGATAAAGGTTCACTTCTGTTTTCATAGGCAGATAAAGCATGATCTTTTGCGCATTACTCTCTACAATATATTGATATAAACGTTGCAATACCACTTTGTCCTTTTTATAAGAACCTCTGCCACTTGCTTTTTTTAAACGTTTTAAACAATGTGTTCTAAAATGCTTTTTCTTTAACTCTCTTTGCATGATTTCCATTCTATTGAACCCTCTGAATAGTTACAAATTTGGGTTTTAGTGCGCTTTGGCTATAATCCCTGCACTAATTATTTATTATACCCAAAGGAACCGTGTGAAAGAAATGAGCTCTTTTCTCTTATCAACTTTTTTATTATGCTTCACACTACTCTCTTTCACAGGATGTGAAGATAAAAAAGTACAAGACCCTCTTGTTCATATAGAAAACACAACGGAAGTATTGCCAACAGAAGATAAAGATCAACAAAAAGAAAAACAGGAAATATCCAATGAACAATCAATGCAGGAAACATTGGAAAGATCAGAGCCCCCAAAAGAGTCTATTGATGAAGAGAGCCCTGCCTCACAGACAGCAACAGATACTTTTATATTAAAGGATATCCAACAAACTACACATACTCTTAGTATAGAAAACCAAAAAATAATTTTTCAGGACATTAACCAGTCTATAGTAATTATAAACTTTTTTAGTACTTGGTCTTCTCCCTCCCGTGCTGAAATACCCTATCTTTCAGACCTTCAAAAAAAGTATAATAAGGACCTTTTTGTTGCAGGTATCCTTATCAATGATGTTCTATATGACAATACATTAAAAGAATTTATCAGTAAACATCATGCAAACTATTTCATCTCAAACAGTAAACAAAATGATGCCTTTGCCGCTAAAGTAGCAAAAGACCTTCATCTCCCTGAAAACTATGACACCCCACTTACTGTGATCTATAAAAATGGGAACTACTACACGCATTATGAAGGTGCTGTTCCGGTAGAGATGATAGATCATGATATACAAGAAGCCATAAAAGAGTAAAAGGATATAACCATAATGTTTAATTTATTTAAAAAAGTTTTAGGCAAAACTAATGAAGCGATCAAAGAAGTTGCACCCACGAAGAAAAAAGAGATCTCCAAAGAGGATTTTGAAGATATCCTGCTTGAAGCAGATGTCAACTATGAACTTGTAGAGAGACTTCTGGGAGATCTGCCAAACAACATCAACCGCATACAGGCATTTAACTCCCTTGTCTCTGTATTTCAGTATAAAGCAGATTGGAAAGAGAGTGATGCCAAACCTTTTGTTGAGATGATCATCGGAGTAAACGGCGCAGGAAAAACAACCACTATTTCCAAACTTGCATACCGATACAAAGAGATGGGACACGGTGTCATCCTTGGTGCAGGAGATACGTTCCGTGCAGCAGCCATAGAACAGATTAGCCGGTGGGCAGACAAACTGGATATACCTATCGTTGCAACACGACAGGGACATGACCCTTCTGCTGTAGTCTATGATACGATCGAGTCAGCCAAAGCAAAAGGCCTTGATAATGTGATCATCGATACTGCAGGAAGGCTCCACACACAGACCAACCTCAGTGAAGAACTTAAAAAGATGATACGTATCGCAGGGAGATCTCAAGAAGGAGCACCTCATCGAAAGATGCTCATACTCGATGGGACACAGGGAAGTTCTTCCATCAACCAGGCAAAAGCATTCAATGAAATGATCGGGATAGACGGTATCATCATCACAAAACTTGACGGTACAGCCAAAGGTGGTTCTGTACTGAGTATTGCAGATGAACTTCAAATGCCTATTTTTTATATAGGTACAGGAGAACAGCCTAAAGATTTGATCCGATTTAAAGCAAATGAGTATATCAACACTATTCTAGATGAGATTTTCATTTAGCATAGCAGCATTAATATTCTTATAAAGAAAACCTCTCACGATACACTATTTCCAGATCTGTTTTTTCTTTATAATCTATAAGGTCACCTATGACTATGGTGATCTCTCTTTTTTGACTACTATCATATATAGCATCTTTCAAGACCTGAGAGGCATTCCCTTTAATATATACAGGTAACATAGGCAACCTGTTCTTTAAAGCAATGATACGAGATCCCTCTTTAAATGGAGTCAGTGCTTCATCTGTTTTGTTTCGTGTACCCTCAGGAAAGATAAAGATCGAACTCCCCTCTTTTACACCTTTTTTAATCTCTGCAAAAAAACTACTCATTTGACTCTTCTCTCTATCGAGTAGAACACAACCTGCATTACGTACAAAGAGCCCAAAAAAGAATGAATTATAAAGCTCTTTTTTTGAAACCCATAAACCGAATATTTTTGTATCTTTCAATACTATTTCGATGATAGGAGGATCTATGATCGTTCTATGGTTACTTACAAGCAGGTATTGCCCCTCTTTAGGTAGTTTTTCTGCATTTTCTACTTTGATCTCAATATTAAGTACATCAAGCTGTGCTTCAGAATATGCCAGTCTTAACTTTTTTTTCTCCATGGGGTCTTTGGTCTTTCTTAATCTAAAGCCAAAGCTGTTGGTAAGGTAAAGTGCATACACTGCTTGTTTGATCTGATTGAAATTCAATAGTTATCCTTGCAAAAAAGTAATCAAAATTATAACTAAAACAATTGAAAGCTAAAAATATGTCAATATGACATATTTTTGCAACAAGAAGAAAAATTATTTTATACTACGGTAATTCATAAGAAAGTAGATAATATGGCAAAGAAAAAAACCCTGTTTGAATGTCAGGCATGCGGGTTCCAGTCTCCACGATGGATGGGAAAGTGTACTTCCTGTAACCAGTGGGAAACAATGATAGAACTCACATCCGACCAAATTAAGTTTTTAAAAGAGACATCAGGCAGCAGTTCATCAGGCTCTTCGCTTTCAAAAGCGAAACCCATCACACAGATAGAAGAAGACAATGTGACACGATTCCCTTCAGGAAGTGCAGAACTTGATCTGGTACTGGGTGGTGGTGTCGTCCCCGGTTCTCTCACACTCATAGGGGGAAGTCCCGGTATAGGTAAATCAACACTGCTTCTAAAGATAGCAGGTAACCTTGCACAGACCAATAAAAAAGTCCTATATGTTTCAGGGGAAGAGTCAGCAGGACAGATAAAACTGCGTGCAAACAGACTGGATGCAAACCATGACAACCTCTATCTTCTCCCGGAAATCAGTCTCAGTACTGTACTCTCAGAAATATCCAATGAAAATTATGAGTTCATTGTCATTGATTCTATTCAAACACTCTACTCTGATGAAACACCCTCTGCTCCAGGTTCCGTGACACAGGTTAGAACCATCACTTTTGAGTTGATGCGTGTGGCTAAAAGCCTGCATATCCCTATCTT
>JAYEOF010000237.1:0-4526 GCA_034722695.1 Campylobacterota bacterium | reverse complement strand
AGATAGACTTAGTCTACCTCTCCTACATAATAAAACTCATCCATTCCGTCTAAAAATGCCATAAGTAACTCGTCTGAACACTCTTTAAAGTTCTTATGTCCCTCTTTACGGAAGAGAGAAGCAAGTTGTTGTTTGCTAAGTTTTGCCTCACCTAGAGAGAAGATGATCTCTGTTTCTGCTTCTTTAAGTTCCAGTGCTATACGGAGCTTTTTGAGGATGAGATTATTGGTGAGTTCTACAGCTTCATCATGATTCGTCTTTTTAGGACTTGGACCACGTTTGAGTATGACAAAACCATCTAAAAAGACACCTAACTCTTCATAAGAACAAAGTTTAGATCCCTCATCTTGACGACGTTTGAGAAGTGAGTCAAGATGTGTAGCATCCATTTTGTACTCAGCAAGTGTATACGTTTCAAGCATCTCTTCTGGACTTAGGTTTAAAGCCTTTTGGATCTTATATAATATATCATTTGTTTTCAAGTTAAACCCTATTTTTCCTTTTTGATCTCTACATCACACAAGGTTGCTTTTATTTTTGTATTAAATTTGATAGTCACATCACTCCAGATTTTTCCTTTATATAGATCATGACAGCTTTTATCTATAGATGCTAGTGCATCAAGTGCAGAAAAGTCTGCTAAATTCATAGAGCCTGTAGCAGAAAAATCTTCTTTGTAGTAATTGTAATTCATAGGGATTGCTTTGCTCTTTCCATTGAATGTGATCTCTACAGTAACGATACCTGTTCTTGGTTTTCCTTTGATTCTTTCATCTGCTTTTATGTCGGTAATGATACCTTCTATTTTAGCGGTTGTTAACTTGTTGAAAAAGAATTCTACGATAGTCTCATCTCTACTAATGATCTCAGTATCAATTTTAATGCCATCCATATTTACTTTTGATCCAACCAGAAGTTCTTTGAAACTCTTACCTTCTAATGCTTTAGGTGTATAGGTTACATCCGTAAATTTACCGTGAACGGTTATTCTGCTATCTGTTTTATATGCATCCCATTTGACATTCATTGTGTTGTCCTGAACGAGTAGGCATCCTTCGCTGTGTGCTATGCTAAGCAATGCCCCTAGACTTAAAAGTATTTTTTTCATTGTATTTTTTCCTTGTTGATAGTTTTATTTTTTAGCAGCTTCCTGTGCCAGGTTCTGCATAGCGATATGTGCTTTTTTTATGATACCCAAACATTTCTTGTCTTTAATGTTATGTTTGAGTGACCAATATTCCGGATTAGTATAGGTAATGGTTGTCTTGCCCTCATAATCAGTAGAGAAAAGCATTTTAAGTGGGAGGTCAAGTCCCATGGATGGATTACACTCCATAAGTTTTGTACCCATTTTAGGATTACCAAAAATAACCACAGTCTCAGGTTTAAGTCTTAATCCGACATCTTTTGCATTTTTGGCATGGTCAATGGTTTGAAAATGTGTAAGCTCTTTGGCTTTGACGGTAGCTACAAGTTTGGCTACAGCAGTAGGGACATCATTTTCTGTCTCTACTGTTTCAAGGAAAGCACCTTTTTTACTGTCACAACCAAGCAATATAAAACCTACAATACATATTGATAATATTTTTTTCATAATTTATCCTTCGTAGCGTGGGCATTCCTGCCCACGAGAAATTCACAAATACTTTAAGTCGTGGGCAGGAATGCCCACGCTACATTAAACATTAAACCTAAAGTGCATTACATCGCCATCTTGAACGATGTACTCTTTACCTTCAAGTCTGTTTTTACCAGCCTCTTTTGCACCCTGTTCACCACCAAACTCAACAAAGTCTTCATAGCTGATGACCTCTGCACGGATAAATCCTTTTTCAAAGTCGTTGTGTATGGCAGCGGCAGCTTTAGGTGCTGTTGTGTTTTTACGGATAGTCCACGCACGTACTTCTTTAACGCCGGCAGTGAAGTAAGACATGAGTCCAAGTTTATCAAAGCCTTTGTGGATGATCTGCTCAAGTCCAGACTCCTTTACACCAAGGTCAGCAAGCATTTCATCTCTCTCTTCATCATCAAAGTCTACCATATCCTCTTCGACTTTAGCACAAAGTTTAATGACTTCATAGTTTCTTTCAGTTGCGTATGCTTTAAGCTTTTGTACAAATTCATTATCCTCTTCAAGCCCATCTTCATCCACATTCGCACCATAAATGATCTCTTTGCTTGTAAGAAGACGCAGCTCTTTGTTCATCGCGATAAAACCATCACTCTCAAGGTCATCAAAAGTTGAAACAGGATGCCCCTCTTCTATATGTGCAAGCAGGGCTTCGGCTACTTCAAGCTGCTCTTTGGCATCTTTATCATTACCTCTTGCTTTTTTCTTGAGCATCTCTATACGTTTAAGTACAGCATCAATGTCTGCAAAAAGGAGTTCCTGCTCAATGATCTCAACATCACGTATAGGATCTATAGATCCCTCAGTATGGACAACATTTGGATCTTCAAAACATCTTACAATGTGCAAGATCACTTCAGTTTCACGGATATTTCCTAAAAACTTATTTCCAAGACCTTCACCCTTGCTTGCACCCTTTACCAAACCTGCGATGTCTACAAAGTCCAGAGTAGAGTATTGTATCTTTTCCGGATTGACGATCTTTGCAAGTTCATCAAGTCTTTTATCCGGTACAGGTACAACAGCCTTGTTTGGCTCGATTGTACAAAACGGGTAGTTTGCACTCTCTGCATTTTGTGCTTTCGTCAGTGCGTTAAAAGTCGTAGATTTTCCTACATTTGGTAGTCCAACAAGTCCTATGCCTAGTCCCATGGTATTCCTTACAATTTGTTATTTAATAACGCGATTTTAGCAAAATATTGGTGAAGAGGGGATTAGTATAACTATAATCATCATAATCAATGTATAATACATTAAAAAACGAGGATAGTTTTCATGGAAAATGCTTTACTTGTATTAATCATAACTGTTGCAATATCAACCATACTCAATGTTTTTTTAAAAAGATTTGATATCCCGACAATTATTGGGTATATCTTTTCTGGATTTGCTGTCTCATCCTTTTATCATTTTGCTGAAGATTCCAAAGAGATGTTAGGACATCTGGCAGAGTTTGGGATCGTATTTTTAATGTTTACTATAGGATTGGAATTCTCAGCCAATCATCTGAAAAGTATGAAAAAAGAGGTCTTTGTGTATGGAGGATTGGAAGTTATTCTTTCAGGGTTACTTTTCACGGCACTAGCGTCCTGGCTCTTTGGATTGGAGATCAAAAGTGCTATCGTAATTGGTTTTGCCATTTCACTCTCCTCTACAGCCATTGTCCTTAAGATCCTAAATGAAAATAATGAAATTCACTCCGGTTATGGTCGTACAACGCTTGGCATCTTACTTTTTCAAGACCTTGCAGTCATCCCGATACTTTTAATGGTCTCTTTCTTTGCATCAGATACAGAATCTGTATCTGCACTGCTGATAGATACATTAGTGAGTGCTATTTTTGTTTTCCTTATTCTCTTTCTGTTGGGTAAATATTTTCTTGAACATTTTTTTGATTGGATCATGGCATCCGGTTCAGAAGAGATCTTCCTTGTTGCTGTACTACTTGGTGTTATGAGTGCTTCATACTTATCTGAAGTATTTGGATTTTCCTACTCTTTAGGGGCTTTTATAGCGGGGATGATGTTAGCTGAAACAAAGTACCGCTACCGTATTGAAGCAGACCTCGTGCCTTTTAGAGATATTCTTTTAGGGGTCTTTTTCGTTACGATAGGAATGCTTATTGATTGGCACTCACTTATCAATTATGGTTATGTGATCCTGGGCTTACTTGTGGGAATTGTGCTGATTAAGGCTTTGCTTATCTTCGGTATTTTACGGTTTTTTATCCAAAAAAGAACAGCACTTAAAACAGCATTGGCCCTTTTCCAGACAGGGGAATTTTCCCTTGTCGTCATTGCACTTGCACGATCTCATGACCTTATCTCTGATGAACTCAATCAAATCATGATCATTACTATTATTCTTTCGATGATCATGACCCCTTTTGTATTGAAAAACATCAAAAAATTTGCAGACACGCTCACTAAAGAACCTGATACACTGCGTGATAGAGCACTTGTGGGTGGTACATATCAAGATCATATCATTGTATGTGGTTATGGACCGGTAGGTCAAAAACTTGTTAAAATATTTAGAGAGAGAAATCTACTTTATATTATCCTTGAACATGATATTAAGATTGTTGATGCAGAGATCGCTAAGGGAGAAGAGGCTATTTACCTTGCCAATGCAGCACAGAAAATGGTTTTGACGCATTTTAATGTAAATGAGTGTACCGCGATCATTGTAACCATAGAGAATGAAATACAGAGACAACTGATCTGTGAAAATATCGCCTCATTTGATCCGCAGATAAACAGTATCGTAAAAGTAAATAACAGTGCAGAAGAAGAGGTAGTATCAAAATTAGGTATTAAACATATCGTTAATGGTAGAGAGATCATTACAGATATGTTAGCAGAAGAAGCCTTGGTTTGTCATCTTGACTTAAAGG
>JAYEOF010000236.1:0-4569 GCA_034722695.1 Campylobacterota bacterium | reverse complement strand
AGATGTGGTAAAATATCTAAAATGTTTGGAATTCTTTGGTTGTTCAGAGGGTTCTATTATCATGAAACACTTTTAAGTACAGTGCACTTGATGTGATATGTTTGTAGGGTATGATTATTATCTTAAAAAAGATGAAATGAAGGATGATGAGAAGTGAAGATATTAGTACTGGGTATAGGTAACCTACTCTTTGGTGATGAAGGGATAGGGGTTCATTTCATTAACTATATGGGAGAGAAATATAGATTTGAAAATGAACATCAGCTTGATCTTGTGGATGGGGGGACACTTGCTCAAAGGCTTATCCCGATCATTGTAGAGTATGATAAACTTATTATTATCGATACTATCAACGCTCCCGGAGTCAAAGCAGGAGAAGTCTATTTTTTTGATTTTGATTCAGTCCCAGATACTGTTGACTGGCAAGGGTCTGCGCATGAAGTTGAAATGTTACAAACACTCAATATGATGGAACTTGCAGGTGATCGACCTCCGACTATGATCATGGGAGTAGTACCGACAGTTATAGAAGCTATAGAGTTCTCTCTTTCTGAAGCTGTGGTGAATGCAGTGCCATTAATGGAGAAGAGACTATTGAACTATTTAAAAACTTTGGGTGTTGATGCTGTCAAAAAATGTGAAGTAGATATGCAAACTATCCTTCCCGACTCATTTCGGTCTATCGATGCATATAGCGTTTAAATTTCACTATATCCATGATAATAGACTGTTTACACAATGTTTTACTTGGAGTGATTACTCTTGGAAGTGAATAGAAAACTGGAAATCACTGGAGTTGTGCAGGGTGTAGGTTTTCGTCCTTTTGTGTATCAACTTGCACACTGCTATAAACTGCATGGATTTATAGTAAACACCACGCAAGGCGTAAAGTTAGAAGTTGAGGGTGGAGAAAATGCACTCGAAGCTTTTATCTATTCTTTACAAAATGAATTGCCTCCTCTCGCACGCATTGATACTTTTTCAAGTGAAGTGGCTGAATATGTCGGCTATACAAGTTTTCACATTCTTCAAAGCGAGACACAAGATGATAAGTCTGCTTTGGTATCACCCGACATTGCTATTTGTGACAACTGCTTACAGGAAATGCAAGATCAAAACAACAGACGCTACCAGTATCCCTTTATTAACTGTACGGACTGTGGTCCAAGATACAGTATCATTGAAACCGTTCCTTATGACAGACCCAATACCTCTATGTGTTTTTTTGAGATGTGTAACGCCTGCCATGATGAATATACGGATCCTTTTGATCGCCGTTTTCATGCGCAACCGATCAGCTGTCCTGATTGTGGTCCAACGCTTAGGTTAGTGGATATTGATAATGATATAGTAGGTGAGGGGGAAAATGCAGTATCATTGGTTGTTGATGCTATTAGGAAGGGCAGGATCATTGCAGTGAAAGGACTTGGAGGCTTTCATCTGATCTGTGATGCAACAAACGCTAAAGCAGTGGAAGCGCTGCGAAAACGTAAACAGAGACCGATTAAGCCATTTGCCGTCATGTTCCCTGAGTTGAAGATGCTCAGAGCTTCAGCGCAGGTTTCAATTGATGAAGAAGCATTGATCACATCTAAGGAGAAGCCGATAGTCATTGTTCAAAAAGGTTTAAATTCCTCTATTTCTGACAATGTAGCACCGAAGATCGATCGTATCGGTGTATTTCTTCCCTATACACCGCTTCACCATCTTCTGTTGAAAGAAACCAATGTTCCTCTTGTAGCAACAAGTGCCAATCGAAGCGATGAACCGATCATACGAAACAGCGTTGAATTGATCGAAAAACTTGGCTCTGTGGTGGACCTGGTACTCGACCATGATCGTGATATACTCAATGCAAACGATGACTCTGTGGTGCAAATGGCAGGAGATCAAAAGATCACAGTTCGTATGGCAAGAGGGTATGCTCCAAAGAGTATGAAACTGCCATTTAAGAGTAAGAAAAAGATCCTTGCAGTAGGCGCAGATCAGAAAAACAGTATTGCACTGATATTTGATGATACACTCATCATAAGTCCGCATATCGGAGATCTAAATTCTTTGGAAGCTTTTGAGTATTTTGAACGGACACTTGAATCATTTAAAGATTTTTATGATTTTGAACCTGAGGTCATTGTCTATGATAAACATCCTGAATATATGACGACAAAATGGGCAAAAGAATTTAAGGTTACACATCCAAATGTTGAGACTATTGAAGTGCAGCATCATTATGCCCACATCTTGACAGGTATGGCTGAGTTCCAATTAGATACCAAGGTTCTTGGCTTTGCCTTTGACGGTACGGGTTATGGGGATGATGGAAACATATGGGGCGGTGAAGTAATGTTGGCAGACGATCAACACTATGAACGTCTGTTTTCCTTGGCATCTTTTCGTCTTTTGGGCGGAGAGAAAGCGATCAAGGAACCGCGTAGATCGGCGCTTTCTTTACTGTTTGAAACCTATACTCTCAATGAGGTACATGCGTTAAAGTTACCGCTGTTGCAAACATTTTCCGTTGAAGAGATAGACCTTTTGTTCGGAGCTTGGAAGCAGGGGATCAATGCACCGCTGACCAGCTCTATGGGAAGACTTTTTGATGCAGTGGCAAGTTTTGCAGATATAGTACATCTCTCAAGTTTTGAAGGTGAGAGTGGTTTGATCATGGAGCAGTATGTAGATGATGCGATCACAGAAAGTTTTCCACTTGAGATAGAGTGTGGTGTGATCAAGCTTGAAGCAATGATACAGGGCATAGTAGCAATGGATGATAAAAGAACAGTGGTTTCTATGTTCTTCAATACTGTGATAGAGATGATCTTTCAGATCGCACAAAAGTATCCCGAACAAGTATTGGTTTTTTCGGGTGGTGTGTTTCAAAACAGGGTATTGGTAGAAAAAATAATAAGACGTTGCAAAGAGGAAGATCGTACCTACTGTTTTCAGAATGAAATTGCTATCAATGATGGTGGTATTTCTCTTGGGCAAGCATGGTACGCATTACATCAAAAGCATAATAATTAAACATGATTTTATGTAAACAGTTTATAATTAAGTATATAAGGAAATAAAGATGGAAGCTGGTTTGATACTCATTTTCTGGTATGGTATTTTGCATGCATTTGGACCGGATCATCTTACTGCCATTGCTGACTTTTCCATAGGGAAAGAGAGACGAAAAACCTTACTTATCACTACACTCTTTGCTCTGGGTCACGGACTTAGCCTTTTTGTATTTGCAAAAGTATTGCAACACACAGAAATTTCAGAAGAACTTTTATCGTATGGTGATGTAGTTTCCGCGATGGTGATCATGGGTATGGGTATCTATCTGTTGTTTCTGGTGATGACTCAACGGATTCAGTTGAGCAAACATATGCATGAGGGTAAAGAACATATACATATTTGGTTTGGAAGATCACACGAACATAACAATGCAGTCAACGGTTCTTCTTTTTCATTGGGGCTTTTGATGGGGGCAGGTGGTGTAAGAGGGATGTTAATTACTCTGGGTGTCGTGCAAGGCGGCGTAGTAGATCTGAGTATGGTTGCTGTGTTTACACTGGGTGTGATGCTTGTGTTTATGGGATTTGGAATGTTTATGTTTTATATCAATAAAAACTTTTTAGGTAATATTCAAAATATAAGAAGGGCTTTTACTATAGCAGGTGTGGTTTCGCTACTTGTAGGAACCAATATATTATTATAACGTAGGAGAATAGAAATGTGTACAGATTGCGGATGCAGTATAACAGAGAGTGTCGTGGCACATAGTCATGGAGATGAAGAGCATGGACATTCACACGAACATCATAAAGCACATGAAACACTGCATCATAACCCACAGCTGAATGATAAAAAAACGATAGAAGTGATCACGAAGATCCTTGATAAAAACGATCATGAAGCAGGGCATAACCGCAGTCATTTTGAGAAGCACGGTGTTTTAGCTATCAACCTGATGAGTTCACCGGGAAGCGGGAAGACAGCACTGCTTGAAAAGATGGCAGACTTGGCAAAGTTCAAATTTGGTGTGATAGAAGGTGACTTGGAAACCAGTAGAGATGCTGACCGTATCAAAGCCAAAGGGATTCCTGCTTTTCAGATACAGACCGGGTCTGCCTGTCATTTGGATGCCTTTATGGTACATAAGGGGCTTCATGCCATGCCTCTTACAGAGTTGGATGTCTGCTTCATAGAAAATGTGGGGAACCTTGTCTGTCCTGCAAGCTATGATGTGGGTGCGCATTTGAATATTGTACTTGTCTCTATTCCCGAGGGTGGAGACAAGATCGAAAAGTATCCGGTGATGTTTGCAAAAGCGGATCTCATTCTCATCACTAAAACCGATCTGCTTCCTTATTTTGATTATGACATAGAGCATGAAAAAGCAGAAGCAAGAAAGATCAAACCCAATGTTGACATCATTGAAGTGAATATAAAAGAGGATGAAACTGTCCAAAAAGTGATCCAGTGGATCGAATTTAAACGAAGTATGAGGAGTTAGCATATGTGTCTCTCTATACCATCCAAGATCGTAGAGATCGATGAAGATAATATGGCTACAGT
>JAYEOF010000235.1:0-4571 GCA_034722695.1 Campylobacterota bacterium | reverse complement strand
ACTCTTTTTTCTTTCGAACAAATCAAATTTTTCATTCCCTTAAAATCATTTTTACTCTCTATATGAAATTTAGGACCAAAGTTAAAGGTCAGGCTTTGTGCATGCAGCATGAGCCTGCTTGCTCCCATCTCTGTCATGCGATCTTCAGGAGTGAGTTCATCTTCCAGATAATCATTGGCAGCTTTGAAAGTTGTTCCATAGATAGGGTCACCCAAAATAGGATGTTTCACGTGAAACAAATGTACTCTTATTTGATGTGTACGTCCTGTATGAGGGTAGCATGCTACGAGTGTGGCATCGAGATCTTTATCGTATTCAAGAGGTACAAAATCGGTATGTGAAGCCTTTCCCTTATCAGAAATAAATACCTTGTGTTTAGTTTGACTGTAGTCATTATTTATCTTGATAGATTCACTTGAAGAGAAGGGTTCCGTGAGTTTGCCATCCACCCAGGCAAGGTAAGACTTTTGGATGCTTCTGTCTTCGAAAGACATCTTCAGATATGACTCTGCTTTCTTGTGTTTACTGGCAAGCAGAAGACCGGAAGTTTCCATGTCGATGCGATGTACAGCATTGGCATTATCTCCTGAAACTGTACGTATTTCATCGAGTAAGGAGTAAGGGGTTGCCATAGTATTTGGGTGCACCAAAACACCTGAATACTTCTCAAATACCATGAAGTCTTTATTGTGAAAGAGAGGGGTGTTTCCTTTTGAAGAGGGCTTGAAGTAGACTACCTCTATATCACCTTCTATGGATTCTCCAGTGTTAAATATGGATTTCCCATTGATAAGTAATCTACCTTTTGCCAATACACGTTGTGCTTGTCCTTGTGTAAAATTGAAGGTACGCATAATAAATAAAAATGCCGGCATCTTCTTTGGTACGGTAAATTTCTCTTTGACGAATGGCATCTCTTACTAACCCTTTTATAACTGCTATTTAGATAGAATTCTAACATAAAATTACACACAGACAGGATGTTATTATGGTTGAAAGATACGCTAGAGAAGAGATGACAAAACATTGGACACAGCAGGCAAGATATGCAGCATGGCTTGAGGTTGAAAAAGCAGCTGTAAAAGCATGGAACAAATTGGGGCTTATCCCTGATGATGATTGTGAAAAAATTGTTAAAAATGCTACTTTCTCAGTAGAGAGAATTGAAGAGATTGAAGCGGTTACAAAACATGATTTAATTGCATTTAATACATCTGTGAGTGAGAGTCTTGGTGAAGAGTCTAGATGGTTCCATTATGGTATGACCAGTTCAGATGCTGTTGATACTGGAGTTGCTCTTCAAATGAGAGATTCGTTAGAAATTATTATATCTGATGTAAAAATGTTAATGGAGTCTATTAAAACAAGAGCCGAAGAACATAAATTTACACTTATGGTTGGAAGAAGCCACGGTATTCATGGTGAGCCTATTACATTTGGTTTAACTTTAGCTGTTTGGTATGATGAAATGGCTAGACACTTAGAGAACTTAGAGCAAACTATGGATGTGATCGCAGTAGGTCAGATCTCAGGTGCTATGGGTAACTTTGCTCATGCACCATTAGAGCTTGAAGAGATAGCAATGGCTGAATTAGGATTAAAGCCTGAGCCTTGTTCAAACCAAGTAGTACATAGAGATAGATATGCAAGATTAGCAACTACTTTAGCACTGATGGCTTCAACTATAGAAAAATTTGCGGTACAAGTTAGACACTTACAAAGAACAGAAGTGTATGAAGCAGAAGAGTATTTTGCAAAAGGTCAAAAAGGATCTTCAGCGATGCCACATAAAAGAAACCCTATCTTAACTGAAAATATCACAGGTCTTGCACGTATGATTAGAGCATATGCAAACCCAGCTATGGAAAATGTAGCATTATGGCATGAAAGAGATATTTCTCACTCTTCAACTGAAAGATTCTGGCTGCCGGATGCATTTATTACAACTGACTTTATGTTACATAGAATGAATAACGTGATCGCTAACCTAACTGTAATGCCAGAGAACATGATGAAAAACCTAAACCTTACTGGTGGGTTGGTTTTCTCTCAAAGAGTACTTCTTGAACTTCCTATTGCCGGAGTAAGCCGTGAAGATGCATACAGAATTGTACAGCGTAATGCAATGAAAGTATGGGAAGAGATCCAGCAAGGAAAGTCTACAACCAATGATGAGGGTGAATCACTGTATCTTCAGTATTTATTGGCTGATGAAGAGCTAGGAGAGTCACTATCTGAAGAGCAGATCAGAGAGTGTTTTAATTTTGATTATTATACTAAAAATGTAGATGCAATATTTAAGCGTGTATTCAAATAACAATAACGGGTAGGGTGGATTTATCCACTTTTATTTTATAAAGCATGTGCTATCAAAGGTGGGAAATCCCACCCTACGCGGGTTCTCAAACCTTCTTCTCCATCTATCACATTTTCTTATAAAAAAATTGCCCAAAAATGATACAAAGATTAACAAATCTGCAAGCATAATTTCTGTAGAATCATTTAATATTTTTACCTTGAAACAGAGGGATTTTTTATAAAATGAAGTAAAGCTTGGGAGAGAAGATGATCAGAGTTGTTAAACGAAACGGAAGAGTAGAGACCTTGGATGTATCCAAGATCCAAAAATATACAGCAGCATCTGTAGAAGGCTTAGACAACGTAAGTCAGAGTGAATTAGAAGTCGATGCAAAGCTCCAGTTTCGTGATATGATCAACTCTGAAGAGATACAAACAACACTCATTAAGACAGCAGTTGATAAGATCGATATCGACAGACCTAACTGGACCTTTGTAGCTTCCAGACTCTTCTTGTATGATATCTATCATAAGGCAGTAGGCTTTACAGGATACAATCACCTTCGTGAACATTTTGAACGTGGAGAGAAAGAGGGACGCATCGTACTTGGGCTCAAAGACAAGTATGACCTTGATGACCTGAATGACTACATTAAGCCGGAGAGAGATCTACAGTTTACCTACCTTGGTATTAGAACACTTTATGACAGATACTTGCTCAAAGATCGTGATGGTGTACCTATAGAACTTCCACAACAACTCTTCATGGGTGTAGCAATGTTCTTGGCTCAAAATGAGTTTGATTGTCAAACATGGGCAAAAAAGTTTTATGATATTTTGAGTAAATTTGAAGTAATGGCAGCAACACCTACACTTTCAAATGCTAGAACACCAAGACACCAACTCAGTTCATGTTACATCGGTTCAACACCGGACAACATTGAAGGTATCTTTGATGGATATAAAGAGATGGCCCTGCTTTCTAAATTTGGTGGTGGTATCGGTTGGGATTGGTCACTTGTACGTGGTATGGGTTCATACATCGATGGGCATAAACATGCTGCTGGTGGTATCGTGCCATTCCTTAAGATTGCTAATGATGTTGCTATCGCAGTTGACCAACTTGGAACACGTAAAGGAGCTATAGCTGTTTACATAGAGCCTTGGCATGTGGATGTAAGAGACTTCCTTGACTTGAAGAAGAACTCAGGTGAAGAGCGTCGTAGAGCACATGACCTCTTCCCTGCTATGTGGCTCAATGACCTCTTTATGCAAAGAGTTGAAGAGGATGCTACCTGGACACTCTTTGACCCTTTTGAAGTGACGGAGTTGACAGAGCTTTATGGTGAAGATTTTGAAAAGCGTTATATAGAACTTGAAAATGCCGATACTGAAATTACCAGAGAAGTGATCTCAGCAAAAGGACTTTGGAAAGAGATACTCAGATCTTATTTTGAAACAGGAAACCCGTTCCTTACTTTTAAAGATGCTGCAAACAGATCAAACCCTAACAAACACGCAGGTATCATCAGATCTTCGAACCTTTGTACAGAGATCTTCCAAAATACGGGACCAAACACATACAGAACACAATTTACATTTGAAGATGGTTCTGTAGAAGCTTATGATGAACATGAGATGCTTACGGTAGACAGCGGTATGACTAAACCGGCTAAGAAAGTGACAGCACTTGACAGTTTGAACGGTAAACAGATATGGATCGTTGACAAAGAGAAAACAGATGGTGATACAGCCGTCTGTAACCTGGCTTCTGTCAACTTGGCAAAGATACATACACAAGAAGATATGGCACGTGTTGTACCTACAGCTGTTCGTATGCTTGACAACGTTATTGATCTTAACTTCTACCCTCTTGCAAAAGTGAAGAAGACGAATGAAAAGTCAAGATCAATCGGTCTTGGTGTGATGGGTGAAGCGCAAATGCTTGCAGAGAATAAGATAGAGTGGGGAAGCCATGACCACTTTACCAAAGTAGATGAAGTAATGGAGTCTCTCTCTTATTATGCTATTCGTTCTTCAAGTGATCTGTCATTGGAGAAAGGGCAGTATCCTACCTATGAAGGGTCTGACTGGTCTAAAGGTATTTTTCCTATTGACAAGGCAAATGAGAATGCCTGTAAACTGGTTGACAGAGGTGGACTTTTCGGATATAGCCATGATTGGCAGGCACTCAAAGAGAAAGTCAAAACAGATGGTATGAGAAATGGGTATTTAATGGCTATCGCACCTACATCTTCTATCTCTATCTTGAC
>JAYEOF010000234.1:0-4639 GCA_034722695.1 Campylobacterota bacterium | reverse complement strand
GAACTTAAGAAAGCAAAATTTGACAGGAATTTTACTGTGGTATTTTCACCGGAAGAAGATAAATGTAAAGAGAAAGGTTCCTGTGTTGCAGTGACTGGGGCTTTTGGACTGACTATTTGTTCTGAGGTGATTAAGAGAATCATTAAGTAGTGTAGGCATTCCCAACTTGTAACAAAAGGCTTGCTAATTATTGCTTATCAAATAATTATTTACAGGATCGCCGTCCCAAAAACTTACAGTAATTCTAAAAAATTACAATCTAAAAGTATAACCTGAACCATTCATACTAAGATAATACACTCCTCCGACAAGTAAAACAGCCACAAGCACAGCTAAAGCGATCTTTACGTAACTGTAAGGGTGTTCACCTGATATCTTTCCGGTCTGGGCATTGATAGCATAACGGTAGAGTTTGTTCTTGTACTCAAAGGTCGCTGTCCAGAGAGGGAAAAGTACATTTTTGTATGTTACATTGTCATAATCTGTGTCTACATGGCCAATCTGTTGTTGATCTCCACCAATATCCTGTCGTATCAATATCTCTATACGTGAACGCATCTTTGCTTTAGCATATTCAAATCCGTTATCAAGCCCAATAGTATACTCTTCTGCTTCAAAACCGCTCAAGTAACGCTCATCAAAAAGTTTTAGTTTTGAAGTATCCCAAGGAGCAAGGGAATTGATGATGACCCTTGAAATGGTATGTGTCGCACCGATGGTCACATCATCAAATGATGTACGGACACTTCCGCTTACGGGTGTCCATCTAATACGCGGTTCACGTACCTGTATCTGTCTCTGTCTTCCATTCTGAATAACCGTACGCGAAACCATGACATAGTAGATATCTCCTCTCTGACCTGAATAGCGGGTAGTAGTATCGCTGTCATAGGTCCAATATGGAAGATAGTAACCTTTGAGCTTTTCATTGTCTCTGAAATATTTACTCAAAGCCGAAGGGGCGAACCATAAAGAGCCCACCCACTTTTTGAAACGCTCTTTTGCCTTTTTCTGTGTCAAAATAAAAGGTATGATGGATTGTGGTGTAATATCGTGTACAAAATCCACAATGGCAGGGGTACCGCAAAAAGGACAAAGTGTACTCACCGAATAGGGAGAGAGTGTAAATTGACTACCACAATTGGTACATTTGATATCTTTTTCAAATAACTCTTTTTGTTTACGGGAAAGCATATCTAAAGCAGCATGGTAGTCATGCTCTTTAATTTCTTCGAGACTCTCTTCTATAGGATAGACAGAGCCACAAAAATCACATTTAAGCTTACCAAATGCCGGAGAGAATTTGATAGGTGCCCCACAATTGGGACACTTAAAATTAAGTGCCTGAAATTTCACAGATCAGGCGGTGTCACTGAAAAGTAGCTATTCAACACAGTAATGGCACGCTGCCACTGAGGCATTCCCTCTGTCCAAACCTGCGTATCACCCAAGATGGTGCCGTCTTCAATGAAAGCTTTGATACGCTTCATATCATAAGGACCGTGTGCCTTGCCCTCAATAGCGACAAAATAGTGTTCTTCCGTCAAAGAGATCGGTGGTGGTGTGGAGGTATCGTTAAGACTGTTCGCCATTTTAGATGCCATAGCAAGCCCAGCACCCATACCGACCATATCCGATGCTCCTCCGCCATTTTCATTACCCAGGGCATTTCCTGTCTCATACTTAATGTGTTTATTAAGATCGCCCGTGATCTCACGGCTTGTTCTTTTGTCCAGCACCTTCTCGACTTCTTCAGGAAGCGAGATATTCTCTACAAAAATATGTGTCAAAGACAAACCATATTCTTCAAAGAAAGGAGAGATCTTTGCCGTAATAAAAGTACCCAGGCTTTCATAATTTTTGGCAAGATCCAAAGCAGCGATCTTCTGATCACCCATCACAGATGCAAATTTAGAGACAATAATGTTCGTGAGTTGCTCTGAGATCTCCTGTGTACTGAAAATTGAATCCGTCCCCACCACTTCACGCATAAATTTTCCTGGATCGGTAACACGAATGCTGTAGGTACCAAAGGCTCTGAGACGTACCATTCCAAACTCAGGATCTCTGAGCATCACCGGATTTCGTGTACCCCATTTTAGGTTAATGAAACGTTTGGTATTGATGAAATAGACTTCCGCTTTAAAAGGTGAATTGAAACCATGATCCCAATGCTGTAGTTTTGTTAAAACAGGAAGGTTCTTTGTTTCAAGTTTGTAGATTCCAGGACCCAAGATATCTGCAATCTCACCTTCATTAACGAATACAGCCTGCTGAGACTCTCTGACAATAAGTTTCGCACCGTATTTAATCTCATTACCATAACGAGGAAAACGATAGACCATCGTATTTTGTGTATCGTCCGTCCAATCTATGACGTCAATAAATTCACCAAATATAAAGTCAAAAAGTCCCATTATACTTCCTTTGTCTCAATAGCTTCAGTTTTTTCCTTGATGGAAAGCAGTGCATTCTTAAGATTTGCTTCTGTCTCTTTGAGTTCAACCAGAGCACTTTCTCTTGCTTTTTTACCCTTTTCTGCGATCTTTAGAGAATCATTCAGTGTTTCAATAAGTGTATTGTTAGCTTTTTTGATACTATCAATATCGTAGACACCTCTCTCCATCTGCTCTCTGACCTCACGGTTGGCTTCTCTCAGACCATCCGCATTCTTTTCAAGCAGATCATTGGTAAGATCCGCTGCCTCTTTAATACTTTTGGCCGAGTCGTGAGATCTGAAGATAGTAACGGTCTGTGCAAGCTGATTTCTCCAAAGCGGTACCGTGTTCACAAGCGTAGAAGTAATTTTATTAATGAGTGACTTGTCGTTCTCTTGCACCAGTCTGATACTTGGAAGCGACTGCATCGCCACCTGTCTGGAAAGCTTAAGGTCATACACCTTTCTCTCCAGGTCATCTCTGAAGCTTCTCACCTCTTTAAGATCTTGGATCGCCATCATCTCTTTGCTTTCAGCCTTTTCTGTGAATTCAGGGATAACCTTCGCATCTATCTCTTTGAGCTTTACTTCTCCCGCTTTGATGTAAAGCTCCAAACCTCTAAAATAGTCAAGGTTAGCCTCATAAAGTTTATCAAGAGAAACAACATCTTTTGTCAGTTGACTTTTATGTCTTTCAAGATCATTAGAGATAAGATCGATCTGGTCTCTCACTTCTTCGTAACCCTGTAGAAATTTAACCAAAGGAGAAGGCGCACCAAAAAGTTTCTTCCACCAGGCAACTTTTTTATTCGGGTCGAGCTCGTTAAGATCGAAACCCCTCAGGGAAGCAACAATACTGTTAAGCGATTCCCCCGCAGCACCAATGTCTTTGTTCTGCACACCGTCTATCATACGGTTTGATATCTCATCAAGTTTCTCTTGCGCTTCCGTACCAAAGTAGATCACTGAATTTCTGTCGTTCAGATCAAGTTTTGACATTGCCTCTTCAAGTTTACTACTCTCTTCCGGAAGAACGGCCGGAACCTCTGCTTCCTTTGTCTCAACCGTACTTTCAACCATCTCTTTGACTTTTGTTTCCATGTTTTCTCCTTTTTTAATGTTTTATCTGCTCTTTGAGTGTATCAATATTGACATCCAAATCAAAAAGATTATTTGCCTTCAAGCGCATCAACTCTTTTTCAAATCTCTTTTCTACATCTTTCATCAGCTCAAGCAATCTACCTCTTGTTTTCTCTGAGATATGCTCCTCTTCCACCTCAGTATAAGAACCGATCACATCAGCAATACCATCTAAATAAACTACCAAAAACTTACGTGCCACCCTAATGTCTTTAGGATCATCCACCAGTGCATCAAATATATTATCTGCTTTTTTGATGGCCAAGTGTACTTTGTCACTCAAAACACGGTCTCCAATCTTGTCTGCATCTTTTTTAATAAGATTTATTTTATCTGTAGTATCATTGAGTGTTTTGAGTATCAGCTCAGAAGAAATGTCTCCAAAATCTTTTAATTTATCTTTACGGGGATCAAACCCGTAATAGAGCCAAAATCCTACAATAGAAATAGCTGAAAGAAAAAGTGAATTGAACAGTGTATAATTTCCTGCAATATATGCAAGGTAAAAAGTCGTGATAGCCAGCATAATAGCTGCTATCTGCTTGAAGGGAGTTTTGGGTGCTTTGGTCAATTTCTTCTCATTGTAGATATCTTCCTGTTCAAAACCTTTTTTTGCAACAAAAAAGGTACCATACATCATCACAAATGCAAGCACATTCAACAACAATGCCTTAATATTCAGAGCAAAAAGTGCAAAGATGACAGAAAAGAAGATCGGAATCAAAAAGAGATAAAAGAGCCATCCTCTTTTACGTTTCCATTGTACAGGTGCTGGATCGTAACGTTTCACTTTAGCCATCATCTATCCTTGAAAAAAATGAATAAGAGGTGCAAATGCCGCTACACTGACACTAAAAAGCAAAAAAACAAACCCGAATACCTTTTGATAATACATGAAGAGAAACCTTATGGGGATTTATTATTGGTATATTCTACATCCGAAGTATTAATGGTAAGATAATGAAACTTACATTCTAATGGTACTTGATCTCTATTGTTTCACTTATCCACTTTTGCACCATATTTAACTTACTTAACTTTTCCCAACTTTCTATTTCTAGC
>JAYEOF010000233.1:0-4640 GCA_034722695.1 Campylobacterota bacterium | reverse complement strand
CAATTATGTATACAGAGAAGAGTTTGTCTCTTCAAGAAGAGGGTGTCATCGTAGTTCAAACAACTCCAAGAATGACTAAAAATGGTCTTAAAGAAGTTTTTAAAGAGTTCTTCGGGATCAATCCACTTAAAGTAAACTCAATGAGAGTGAACGGTAAAGTGAAAAGATTTAAAGGTATCGAAGGTAAGAGACCAGACTTGAAAAAGTTCTATGTGAAGCTTCCTGAAGATGCAAAAATCGAAAGCTTAGCGGTATAAGGAGTAAAACATGGCAATGAAATCATATAGACCGATAACTCCGGCACGTCGTTGGATGACAAACCTAGACAGTAAAGATATTACGTCTAAACCAACAGTAAGAGCACTACTTAAAAATCTTCCAAGATCTGCAGGTAGAAACTCAAATGGTAGGATCACTTCTCGTCACAGAGAAGCAGGTGCTAAAAAGCTTTACAGAATCATTGACTTTAAAAGAAATAAATTTAACGTTGAAGGTACTGTTGCAACGATCGAGTACGACCCGTACAGAAACTGTAGAATCTGTCTTGTTAAGTATGTAGACGGTGACAGAAGATACATACTTCAACCAAAAGGTTTAGAAGTAGGAACTAAGATCATGTCAGCAGAAGCAGGACTTGATATTAAGACCGGTAACACTATGAAGCTAAAGTCTATCCCGGTTGGTACATTGGTACACAACATTGAGATGAGCCCAGGACACGGTGGTCAGATGGCACGTTCAGCTGGTACTTACGCTCAAATCATGGGTAGAGACGGTAAATACGTTTCGCTTAGACTTCCTTCATCAGAAATGAGATATATCCTTGGTGAATGTCTTGCAACTATCGGTACGATCGGTAACGAAGAGATGGCTAACGAAGTAGTTGGTAAAGCTGGTAGAAGCAGACATAGAGGTATCAGACCTCAGTCTAGAGGTTCTGCAATGAACCCTATCGATCACCCACACGGTGGTGGTGAAGGTAAAACAAACTCTGGTAGACATCCGGTATCTCCATGGGGTACGCCTGCTAAAGGGTTTAAGACTCGTAAGAAAAAAGCTAGTGATAAGTTAATTATCTCTAAGAAAAAAACAGGTAGGGGCTAAGATATGGCAAGATCGACAAAAAAAGGTCCATTTATCGATGGTCACCTAATGAAAAAAGTATTGGCAGCTAAAGAAGCTGGTGATAAAAAAGCAATCAAGACTTGGTCAAGAAGATCTGTGATCTTCCCTGAGTTCATTGGTTTAACTATCAATGTTCACAATGGTAGACAATTTGTACCGGTATTCATCACTGAAAACCATGTAGGTTACAAACTTGGTGAATTTGCACCGACTAGAACATTTAAGGGCCACAAAGGTTCTGTTCAGAAGAAGGTAGGTTAAGATGAGTAGAGCATTATTAAAATTCGTAAGAGTTTCACCTACTAAAGCTAGATTGATCGCTAGAGAAGTACAGGGAATGAACGCAGAGTTAGCATTAGCTTCTCTTGAATTCATGCCTAACAAAGCAGCAGGAATCATCTCTAAAGTCATTGCATCTGCAGTGGCTAACGGTGACTTTGAACCAGAAGAAGTAACAATTACTTCTTGTAGAGTGGACAAAGCAGCGGTAATGAAAAGATGGAGACCAAGAGCTAGAGGTACAGCTTCTAGAATCATTAAACCAACAGCGCACATTTTAGTAGAAGTTGGTGTAGCTGAAAAAACTGGGGAGGACGCATAATATGGGTCAAAAAGTAAATCCTATAGGTCTTAGACTTGGAATCAACAGAAACTGGGAATCAAGATGGTTTCCGGCAAAAGGTAGAACAGCAGATTTTATCGCTGAAGATTACAAGATCAGAAAATACCTTAAAAAAGAACTTTTCTATGCTGGTGTTTCTAACATCATCATCGAGAGAACTGTTAAAAAATTAAGAATCAACATTGTAACTGCACGTCCTGGTATCATTATCGGGAAAAAAGGTGCGGATATTGAGAAACTTAAAGCAACACTTATCAAAATGCTTGGTAAAGATGTAGCGATCAACATTAAAGAAGAGAAACGTCCTCAAGCTTCAGGTCAACTTGCTGCTGAAAACGTTGCAACTCAACTTGAACGTCGTACAGCATTTAGACGTGCGATGAAGAAAGTAATCCAGGGAGCACTTAAATCAGGTGCTAAAGGGATCAAAGTTTCTGTTTCTGGTCGTCTTGGTGGTGCTGAGATGGCAAGAACTGAGTGGTACTTAGAGGGTAGAGTTCCTCTTCATACGCTTAGAGCTAAAATCGATTACGGTTTTGCAGAAGCACATACTACGTATGGAATCATTGGTATTAAAGTTTGGATCTTCAAAGGTGAAGTTCTTGCTAAAGGTATCCAAGCGGAGCCAAAAGAAGAGAAAAAAGGTGGCAGACGTCCATCCAACGCTCGTAATAATAGAAATAGAGGTGAATAACAATGTTAATGCCTAAAAGAACCAAATGGAGAAAGCAGATGAAAGGCCGCAACCGCGGTAAATCTTTCAGAGGTAACAAGATTGAGTTCGGTGATATTGCGATCAAAGCTGTAGAAGCTGGTAGGATTGAGTCTAGACAGATCGAAGCTGCGCGTATTACTATGACTAGAAAAATTAACAGAACAGGTAAAACTTGGATCAGAGTTTTTCCGGATAAGCCACTTACTGCTAAGCCATTAGAAACAAGAATGGGTAAAGGTAAAGGTGGTGTTGATAAATGGGTTATGAATATTAAGCCAGGTAGAATTATTTTCGAAATGGCCGGTGTAGAAGAAGAGCTTGCAAGAGCAGCTTTAACACTCGCAATTCATAAAATGCCATTTAAGTGTAAGATCATCGCTTTAAAGGATACTAATGAACTATATTGATTTGAAAGATAAAAGTGAAGCAGACCTTTTAGGGATGCTTAAAGAGAAGAAGCTTGAATTGTTTACATTGAATGCAAAGCAGAAGACTATGCAATTGACAAACACTACTGAGTTAAGAGTAGCGAAAAAAGATATCGCAAGAATCCAGACAGCATTAACTGCTGCTAGATCGAAGTAAGGGGTCATTTATGCCAAAAAGACAAATAACAGGTACTGTGATTAAAAAGGCCGGAGACAAAACTGCAACTGTATTGGTTGAGAGAAAAGTACTTCACCCAAGATATCACAAGACGGTAAAAAGATTTAAAAAATATCTTATCCACGATGAGAAAAATGACATTAATGTTGGAGATACGGTGAGCGCTATCGAGTGTAGACCACTGTCTAAAACAAAAAGTTTCAGACTTCTTGAAATCGTGAAGAGAGGAGAAGTGTAATGATCCAAGGTTTTACGAGATTAAATGTAGCAGATAACTCTGGTGCAAAAGAGATCATGTGTATCAAGGTTCTTGGCGGATCTAAAAGAAGATATGCATCAGTAGGTGACGTTATCGTTGCTTCTGTAAAAAAAGCACTTCCAACTGGAAAAGTAAAAAAAGGTAAGGTTATTAAAGCCGTAGTTGTTAGAACTAAAAAAGAGATCCAGAGAGAAAATGGGTCACTTATTAGATTTGACGACAATGCCGCAGTAATTATCGATGACAAAAAAGAGCCAATAGGTACTCGTATCTTCGGTCCTGTAAGTCGTGAAACAAGATATGCAGGTTTTATGAAAATTGTATCACTTGCACCGGAGGTATGGTAATGGCAAAAACATTCAAAATCAAAAAGGGTGATCAGGTAATGATCATCGCTGGAGATGACAAAGGTACAACTGGAGAAGTTCTTCAAGTACTTACTAAAAAAGATGCAGTAATCGTTGCAGGTTGTAAAATGGCTAAAAAAGCTATAAAACCAAGCGAGCAGAACAAAGAGGGTGGATTTGCCAACAAAGAAATGCCGATCCACATCTCAAATGTAAAAAAAGTAGAGGCATAATCCTATGAGTAGAATGAAGCAAAAGTACAATGACATCGTTCCTGCGCTCAGAGAAGAGTGTGGGATTGCTAACCCGATGCAGACACCTAAGCTTGAAAAGATAGTGATCTCTGTCGGTGCTGGTGAAGAGGGTAAAGATAATAAACTCATCGCTAACATGGCAGACACTATCTCACTTATCGCTGGTCAAAAAGCGGTAGTGGTTATGGCTAGAAAATCTGTTGCAGGTTTTAAGGCCAGAGAAGGTGCTCCAACAGGTATCAGAGTAACACTTAGAGGTGACAACATGTATAACTTCTTTGATAAACTCGTATCTATAGCCCTTCCAAGAGTAAAAGACTTTAGAGGTACACCAAGAAAAGGTTTTGATGGACGTGGTAACTATAACTTCGGTCTTCAAGAGCAATTGATGTTCCCAGAAGTTGAGTTTGACAAAGTGATCAAAACACATGGTATGAACATTACGATCGTAACAAGTACTGAAGATGATAAAGAAGGATTCGCGCTTTTAGAAAAGCTTGGAATGCCTTTTACTAAAGGGAGAAACTAATGGCTAAGAAATCAATGATAGCTAAGCAGAAGAGAAAAGCAAAGTTCTCGACTCAAGCATATACAAGATGTAACATTTGTGGTAGACCTCACTCAGTATACAGAGATTTCGGTCTTTGTCGTGTGTGTTTAAGAAAAATGGCTAACGAGGGTATGATCCCTGGTATGCGTAAAGCAAGCTGGT
>JAYEOF010000232.1:0-4678 GCA_034722695.1 Campylobacterota bacterium | reverse complement strand
TAGTTGAACTTATTTTATCTAATCTTCGCTATGGTTTTCTTTGTTCATCAGTATCGTGATCACTATCACCATAGGAGGAATACTTAATGCCAAAATATATGAAGGGATATGAAGCAAATCATGTCTATTGAGATACAAAAAACCTAACACTAAAACAGCATAGGCACCAAGGCGATAGAAAGAAAAAACTGCTTTACTGTCTTTGATCGTTTGAGAGAGCGTTCGTTTATTCTTTTTTACTCTTTTTCTCTCTTCTTTGACGGTCTCTACCAGATCCTTCTCTTCTTCTACAACTTCTTCGCTGTAGAGATCATAAGGATCTTCAATTTTATCTATGACATCTTTAGAGTCATCCATTGTTATAACATTGTGTTCTACAGCTGTATTGACCATGCGACGGTAACTTATCATTGAAGCGATCATCACCAGTGTCGCAGATATAAAGCCGACCTGAGTATTGTAAAGGATTTTAATATCAAAAAATATTACAGATAAAAGTATAATAATAATATCTACAACGATAAGTGTTTTAAGGAGTTTAGTATTAATACTTGTCATCCTCATCCTCAGCATCATATTTGTCTTGTTGCTCTTTTTTATACGTATATCTAGGGTCTTTTGCAAGCTCATCTAAGGACTTTTTCTGCTTCTTGTATGCTTTATACACATTTGAGATCGCTGCTCCAATACCAATGAATACACCGATCCAAAGTGTCCATCCTGCTCCGGTAAGATTACGAAGTCCAAGTCCTATCGCTACTCCAATGATCACTGCAACCACCATAGAGATACCAAGACTTAACCCGTCTGCAGCATCAACAATTTTTTTGAATTTTGGTTCTTCTGTTGCCATAATAAATTACCCTTTTATTTCTGCCATAACCTCATACGCAGCTTTGATCGTCTCTTCTATCATCTCATCTGTTGTAACCGTAGAGATAAACCCTGTTTCATATGATGAACAGGCAAGATAAACACCTTTGTCCAACATTCCTTTATGGAATTTTGCAAAGGTATCAGAGTCATTTTCAAGTGCATCATCGAAGTTCTTTACAGGTTTATCTGAGAAGAAGAAACCGAACATTGAACCTCTTACATCTGTAACCAATGGCAGCCCTGCCGCACTTGCAGCTTTTTCAAAGCCATCCATAAGTTTTTTAGCTTTATTTCCCAATTCTACATACATTGTAGGATTGGCTTTGAGTTTTTTAAGGCTTGTAAGTCCTGCAGCCATGGCTACCGGGTTACCAGAAAGTGTTCCTGCCTGATAAACTGGACCTTCAGGTGAAAGGTGAGCCATAATATTCGCTTTAGCACCAAACGCACCTACAGGCATACCTGCACCTATCACCTTACCAAGTGTTACCATATCAGGTTTCACTGCTGAGATACCCTGAGACCCTTTAAGTGACGCTCTAAATCCACTCATTACCTCATCAAAGATAAGCAATGCTCCATGTTCTGTACAGATAGTTCTAAGCTGCTTCAAAAACTCTTCATCTGCAGGTACAAGACCCATATTACCGGCGATAGGTTCTATGATCACACAGGCAATATCATCCGGACTGTCTGCAAAACACTTTTGTACACTCTCAATGTCATTGTAGGTAGCAAGCAGTGTATGTTTAGTAAGATCAGCCGGTACTCCCGGGCTTGATGGTGTTCCAAAAGTTGCCAGACCTGAACCTGCCTGTACTAAAAGTGAGTCAGAGTGACCATGGTAACATCCTGTAAACTTCAAAATATTATCTCTACCCGTTACACCACGAGCCAAACGGATGGCAGACATTACCGCTTCCGTACCGGAACTTACAAAACGTACTTTATCGATGCTGTCAAAAAGTGTAACGATCTCTTGCGCCAGTTCTGTCTCTACTGTCGTAGGTGCTCCAAAGCTTAGTCCTCTTTTCACTGCTTCTATCACAGAAGCTTCTATCTCTGCATCACAATGACCAAAGATCAACGGTCCCCAACTCTGTACATAATCGATGTACTTGTTTCCATCTATATCAAAAAGGTATCCACCCTCTCCTTTCTCGATGAATGGTGGTGTACCCTCTACACCGGAAAATGCACGTACCGGTGAGTCAACCCCACCTGGTATCACTTTATATGCTTCTTCAAATGCTGCTATACTTTTGTCATATGCCATATTATTTAATCCTCATTTTAGGGTATCTGTTAATAACCCTTTAGTATAATGACGTGGATTATACAACAAGAGCACTTAGGCTACAGCAAGGGAAGAGATATCAAACTATCTAATAAAGTAAAAAGTATCAGAACACTAAAAGGGTTAGCACTCTCTTTAATGTTGCATTTACTCATTTTACTGCTCTTTATGCTGACGTTTAAAGATGTAATACTTCCTCCCCCCGGAGGTCAAGAGAAAAAGATCAGTCTTAATCTTTCTAAGTTTGTACCGCCTCCTGCACCAAAACCTAAACCCATAATTGTACCGCCTAAACCAAAGACTCTGCCTGTCACACCACCTATACCAAAACCTATAGTCGAAAAAAAGATAGAACCAAAACCGGAAGTGCAACCCATAAAGAAAAAAATTTTGGATGAGAGTAAAAAGGTTTTTGCTGAGAAAAGTACAGAAGAGAACAATATAACCAAAATAGAACCAAAACCTAAAAAGAAGATCGTGAAAAAAGAAGTGAAGAAAAAAGTGCCCAAAAAAACAAAAAAGAAGCGTGTAGTTAAAAAAACAAAAAAATATAAGAAACCTAAACGTTCAAATGATGCACTTTTCAATGCACTCATGGGTGCTACCAGTAGTACTTCTATGTACCCTTCAAGTCGACGAGCATCTTCCGGAAGCTATGCAGCAAAAATGATAAAGCAACTCTACGGAAATGAGTTTAACTCTTTCAGCCCAACCCAAAAGAAGTTCATCAAAAATAACCTGGGTACTATCCACCGCATTACTCAGCGTACACTTACACGGAACGGCTACCCAACGGTTGCGGTACAAACCCAACAACAAGGAACCAATGTTGTCTCCTTTTATCTCCATCCAAACGGTGACATTACAGGATTAAGACTTAAAAGACATATTGGTTATGAAGCCCTGGATCAAAATACTTTAGACGTAATACGCATCGCATATAAGAATTATCCGTTACCAAATAAAAAAACAAAGATTATGTTCTATGTAACATATTCTCTTTATTAGGATAGAATTATCGTATAAAGTTATAAAAAGGTCATTTATCATGAGTATATTGGAAAGTTATTGGATTAAGATTCCTTGGTGGTCTGTACGTAAAGCTTCTAAAATGATTTTGAGTGCCTTTTTAGGAGCTCTACTTATAGGAGTCATTGTCTTTGTACTTTATATGAAGTCTCTTCCTCCTCTTTCTACCTGGCATACAACCATACTTCAAAATGAATTTAGTACTAAAATAACAATGAAAAACACTGTTAAAGACTTTGATGCATATATCGCTCTGGAGAAGCAACTCTTTGATGAGTTGGACAGAGAAGTATATGGTAAAGTGCTACCTAACGAAAAAAATCGTATCAATCGCTATACTCAAAACAGTGTTTCTGATCCGAAACATTGGAAGAAAGCCTGGAATAAAAGTTTCGAACTCCCTGTTGAGAATCCTAAGATGGGCGTACTTCTATTACATGGGATGTCTGACTCCCCCTACAGTCTTCATACACAAGCAGAGTATCTACATAAAAAAGGTATTTGGGTTGTTGCAATGCGTATGCCTGGTCACGGTACCATCCCCTCAGGTCTTGTAGAACTCAAATGGCAGGATATGGCAGCTGTTGTCAAAATAGGCATGGCACGTCTAAGTCAAAAAGTGGGAGACAAGCCTATCCATATTATGGGTTACTCCACCGGTGCACCATTGGCACTGAACTATACTATGTTGGCACTCAAGGACTCAACACTGACACTACCATCAAGTCTTATATTTTTCTCTCCTGCTATAGAAGTAAGTAAAGCTGCTCCCCTGGCTATATGGCAAAGTCGCTTAGGACATCTTTTTGGTTTGCGTAAACTGGAATGGAATGCCATCACTCCTGAGTTCGACCCCTTTAAATATGGCTCTTTTGCTGTCAACGCCGGTGATCAAGTCTATCGCATTTGCAATGAAGTACAAAAACAGTTTGATGATTACCTTGCAAATACTGAAAACATAAAACCATTTCCTCCCATATTAAGTTTTGCCTCTATGGTTGATGGCACCGTCAATGTACATGCAACTGTCAATAAGCTCTATAGACGTCTTCCTAAAGGAGATCATACACTTGTACTCTTTGATATAAACCATAATTTCAGTTCTAACCATCTTGTCAAACAAAGTGTGACTAATTCTTTAGAAAAGCTGCGTGTTACTCCTCCGAATGCAGACTATACATTTGATTTGATCAGTGATATGAACTCAACCGATGGAAATCTCAGACAGATCACTAACGGGAAAACAGTTAAAAGTCTCAACTTGACTTGGCCAAAAAGACTCTATTCACTCTCACACTTGGCTATGCCCATAAGTAGTAACGATCCACTCTATGGGGATGAAAATGCTCCTAAAAGTCCAGGTATGCAACTGGGTCATTTAGCCATCTATGGAGAAACTTCTGTACTTCAGACATCAGCATCTTCTTTGCTTAGACAGCGATGGAATCCTTTTCATGACTATACGAAGCAAAGAGT
>JAYEOF010000231.1:0-4752 GCA_034722695.1 Campylobacterota bacterium | reverse complement strand
GATCTGTGTTGGAACAGGTTTTGCCACTTCTGCTACTTCTTTTTTTGCCTCTTCTTTCTTCATCTCAGCTATTTTTGCCGCAGCTGCAGCTTCTTCAGCTTTTTCTTTTTCAACTCTAGCTTTTCTGATTTCAGCATATTCTTGCTGTAGTTTTTCTTCTTCAGCTTTTGTCTTCACTTCAGGTTGCTTAGGTATCTGAACAACTTCTTTTGTTATCTCTACAGTTTCTTTTGCAACTTCTTCTACCGGAGCAGGTGTTTTAAGTGCCTTCTCTATAATATTTGAAAGTTCAGGTTCTTTTTTTGCCGGTTCAGGTTCAGCAGCACTTTGCAGCGTAAGTTCAGGACTGACCAGCTCTGTGTTGTTCTCTTCAAAAGCAATTTTATCTGCATTCGGATCTTTGAGTATGATCTTTGTAAGGATGATTGCTACGATCAAAACAACGATCAGTAGGGCAATAATAGTTAGAAAACTCTTTGTTTTAGCGTTTTTAGGTTCGATATTATCGATGATAAGGTCATCTAAATTGTGATCATTCATGAGGGGGAGGGCTCCAAATTATATTTTGAAATGATTATATCATATTTATTTATATTAAAACTTTAGGGAACCTCTAATAATAGGTAATACCCTTTAGATTCCCAACCTTTTTCGATTGAGAATCGTATAAAGTACAGGAAGGTAGAGTAAATTAAGTACCGTTCCCCATGCAAGTCCAAATGCCAATGCTATCGCCATAGGTTGGAAAATGGCAGCTTGTCCTGTAGGAAAAAAGACAAGAGAACTCAACCCGATGAGTGTGGTAACCGAAGTGAGTACAATAGGTCTGAATCTTTTGGAGGCATAGAAGAATATCTCCTCCATATTGTTTGCTTTTTTAAGATTCATGACCATAATGATCCCATCGTTGATAACGACCCCGGAGAGACCAAGCATGCCGATGATAGAAGGCATGGAGAGGTTGATCCCCAGTGTAAAGTGACCGATGAGAACGCCTAAAAAGGCAAAAGGTATTACCGACATCATCATAAAAGTCTCTCTAAAAGAGTTAAAAAGATAGAGAAGTGAAAGCATGATAAGAAGCATTGCTACCCCAGAGGCTGCCATCATGTCACTTTTAAGCTCTTTTTTCTTCTCTTCTTCACCTTTTAGGATGATCTTTATACCATCTTTCTTTGCTGCTTCCAAAATGGAATCTATCTGCGTAAGTGTTTCGGTGGCGGTAATTTTTTTACTATCTACATTGGCATAGATATAAAAGTTCTTCTCTCCACTGTCTTTAATGATCTTTTCAAATGATTTGATCACATTAAAATGAACCACATCTTTGAGTGCAACAAACTGATTGTCATCAAGTTTGATCTGAAAGTTTTTGAGTACATCCAGAGAATCTTTCTGTACAGATCTGATCTTTAATTCCAGCAGGTTGGAACTGTCAAAGGCAAACCCTATTTTTCTTTCCAGATAAAAATTAGAGAGGAGTATCCCCAGTTTCTGTTCGCTTAAACCTAAAGATTCCCCATAAGAGTTGACTTGAAGCTTGATCTCATCCACACCAAAGTTCATGGCATCATTAACAGAGACTATGCCATCGATCTGACGAAGTGCCTCTTTCATCTCTTCTGCATAGTGTATGACTTTTTGATTGTCATCAGAGACGAGTCCTATTTTCAGATCAGACTTAATAGGACCTACTTTACGTTCAACAATGGCAAGATCTGAAAGGTTGAATTTCTCTTTATATTTTTGAGTTTCTAAAAAGTGACGTAACTCTTTTGCAATGATGACTGATTTATCTTCCCTTGTGCGTCCCTCTTCATCATAATAAAAACTAAGTGTAGGGGTGATGAACTTATCTACAAAGTTCTGTGCTTTGAGTTTTTGCAGTTCGATGGTGATCTGCCCCACATAAGGATAAGTTTCAGAATTTCCTGCAGAGTCTCTTCTCCACCCCGAAACAGAACCTACATGGGAGATGAAAAACTGCTCTTTTCTTTCATAGAGATCTTTTTCAATGACTTTAAGGTACTTAATCGTCTCTTCTGTTTTTGTGTTAACATTGGACTTCAGTGTGATATTGATGGTAGTAGCGTCAAACTGAGGGAACATTTGAAACTTACTGGCTTTGATACCTAGTACGATAAGCAGTGGTACCAGGATGATAAAAAGGGTTAAAAAAGTCTTTTTATATCGCATAAAAAAGTGGATGACCCAAGAGTAAAAACGGTTGATACCTTCCCATGATGTGGTCTTTTGCTCTTTTCTTAAAACGTGTGCAGCATGGATGGGCAAAAAGAGAAAAGATTCTATAAGAGAAGCCAAAACAAGGACTGAAACGGCGATAGGGATGAGTTTGATCACTTCTCCCATCGTACCGGACATCATTAGAGCAGGGATGAATGCAAAGAGTGTTGTAAGTGAAGCAATGGTAACAGGCTTAAACATCTCTTTGGCACCCAAAATGGCTGCCTCTTTAGGCTCTAAGCCTTCTTCGATATGCTGCTGGATGTTTTCACTTACAACAATGGCATCATCCACAATGATCCCCAGTGCGATGAGTACACCGATCAGTGAGATCATATTGATAGAATATCCTGAAAGATAGAGATAGGATGCACCCATGACAAAAGAGGTAGGAATACCTAAAGAGATGATGAATGACATGCGCTTGTTGATCAAGAGTGCTACGAGTAAACCAATGAGGATCAGACCTAGCAGAATATTTGATATAACAATATTTAGACGATCCTTGATCGCTTCTGACCGGTCATCATGAATGGTATAAGTAATGTTATTACCTGCTGTGTTACTTTGGTCTACAAGGGCCATAACAGCTTTTGAAAGCTCCAACGCATTTCCTTCACTGCTTTGTTTAACAGAGAGGTCTACAGCATGTTTAGTATCTATAGAATACATAGTAGCTGTATCTTCATAACGTTTGGAAACAGTGGCAACATCTTTTAAATAGAGGGTTTTACCTGAAACCCTTATCTGGCTTTGAAGCATTTTCTGGGCATCTTTTGGTCCATTATAGGTAGAGATGAAATAGTGTCCGTTTTTACTGTCTTCTATGGTTCCTATGGGAAAGATATAAGAGAGTCCGGAGAGTGCGGTGATGACAGCATTTTCATCCAGTCCCAATGCACGAATTCTTTCACTATGTAGACGAATATCATAATACTTATCTGAATCTCCGAAGATAGAAACTTCAGAGATGCTTTTGAGTACTGTAATTTTATCTTTTAGTCTGTTTGCAGCTTCTATGAGCTCATCATGTGAAGCTTTATTGGATGAAACAGCAATACGCATAAGATCACGTTTGATATCTAAAACCTTTACACTTGGCTCATCCATATCACTTGGAAGGTATTGTTTTGTAAGGGTGATAGCATCTTTGACTTTATCGGCAGTATTGTATTTATCTACTCTTTTTTCAAGTTCTAAAATGATGTTGAATTTACCAGCAGAGAGAACAGTTGCCATTTTGTCAATGCCATCTATGTTTTTGAGTTCACGCTCTATCTCTTTAACTGCCATTTTATCAAGCATATCGATGGAGGATCCGGCATAGTATCCGTTAACAGAAACCATATCAAGTTCAAAAGAGGGAAAGATCTCTTTAGGGGTTTTGGTATAAAGTACTACTCCAGTGATGAAAATAAGGATAAAAAGGAAATAGTTCAATCGACTATTATTGACAAAAAATCTTAATATATTTTCAAACATTTTTATCCATGGGCTAAAATTTATTTATGAGAGGTATTAATAATCTCTTGGCATTGCTCTTTGAATTTTGGAAGACCGTTTCTAATGATCCATTCAACTATAGCCAGATTTACACCGTCATATTCATGAGCAATGTATGTTCGCACATCATACATGCCTTTCACGTCTTCTTCGTTAAAAAAAGACAACATATCTTGATTCGTGAGTTTTAGCTTATGAAATTGCTCTGCAATTGCTGTCAAATGCATTAGTATCGCTGCTCTTGATGTAATGGCATCTTCCAAAGCTAAAGTAATACTCCCTCTATCTTCTACAATGGTTTCAATATAGTCAATTTTCTCAAGTATAAGATATATATTGCTAATACTCTCTTTAGACATATATGGCTCTATCTATAATAAATTTTTTAGCTGTTTTACCCATTCCTGTAATATCTGCTAAATCAACTTTTGTGTTAAAGACTTTGGCAAGTTCCAACTCAACTTCATGCAATCTAGATATTGCACCAAAACCGTATTTGTTGGCGAATTCAGGTGTGGCTTCTATAAGTATATCTACATCACTTGATGAAGTCTGTTCATTTCTTGAATATGAACCAAAAAGAGCCTTTATATCAATGCCTTCTTTCATATATTTAGCTTTAACAGATCTAAGATAATCTAGAATATACTCTTGCGTCATATTTACCTTTCTCAAAATTTAAATAATTATAACATAATTAATAAATGTGATTTTGTCAAGTGTAAAAAAGAAAATAGTTCAATCGACTGTTATTGACAAAAAATCTTAATAGTTTTTCAAACATTTTTATCCGTTTTTTATTTTAGAAAGTTATTGTATCGTAACTATGATAACGGATACTGATATATCATGAAGAACACTTTGGAGTGTATGTTTTCTTTAATACTTTTCATTATAAAATCCTCTATATAGTACATTTTATAAGGTTTTCTATGGGAGGTTACATAAAAGAGGTCTCTAAACGTCGCTACAGCGAATAACCTTATGAAATATGTTAGATTATAA
>JAYEOF010000230.1:0-17714 GCA_034722695.1 Campylobacterota bacterium | reverse complement strand
TATTGGGTTTAAACTTTATAAGTCCTGCATCTTGACGAATACTATTCAGGTAGTTAAGTGTACTTTGATGCTCTTTTGCATCAAGTGTAGCAAATAGTAGTAGAAGAGCAACAACAAAACGAAACACTAATGTATCTCTAGTTCTCATTTGCTGCCTGTAAAAAATCATCCGCAATCGTTTGTGGATCTTCCAATCCTATAGAAACACGGATAAGTCCTTCATGCACACCTAAGAACTTACGTGCTACCTCATCAAAATCACTGTAGATCGTACTGGTCATGTGCAGTGCCAGTGTTCTGTTGTCTCCAATGTTAGCCGTTTGTGTTACCAATGTAAGCTTGTTAAGTAGATCAAATGCTTTCTCTTTACTTCCACAATCTAAAGTCAACAGTGGTCCACAGCCATGCTCAAAATCAAGTTGATATCTTGCATAGTCTTCACTTTCAGGTAAAGAAGGATGGTTCACACTTACACCATCAGGCAGTTGTTCATCGAGTATTTTTGCCACTAGTGCTACAGACTTATTGATGCGTTCTACACGTAAAGAGAGTGTTTCAAGCCCTAAAAGTGTTAAAAATGAGCCAAAAGCGTTGGCAGTCATACCCATATCTCGGATAGCACGTTTCTTACAGATAGGAAGAAAAGCTTTCTTACCCATCTTTTTTACTATTTTATGGATATCTGCATACTTTTCATTAAGTAGTTTATCACCTTCTTCTTTGACTGCTCTAAAGACAGCGACACCACCAAGTGCTGCAGAGTGTCCAGACATATTTTTCGTTGAAGAGTGCACTACGATGTCAGCTCCCAATGCTAATGGCTGCACGATAAGCGGTGTGGCAGTATTGTCTACCACCAGCAGTGTTTCATGTACATTACATAAGTCGACTATTCTTTTCATATCCGGCAGTCTAAGACTAGGATTTCCCACACTCTCCATCAGCACCATCTTTACACCTGCGCTGATTTTAGCTTCTATATGCGTAAAATCATCTACATCACAAAAGCTGTTGGTCACCCCAAAACGTTTCATGGTTTCATTGATAAGCGTATAAGTTCCGCCAAAAAAACCACCGATACAAAGTACTTCATCTCCAGTTTTTAAAAAAGCTGTAGTCACCATAGAGATGGCTCCCATACCTGAAGCAGTAGCGATGGCACCTAAGCCACCTTCCATCTTTGCAACGACTGACTCCAGTTTTGTATTGGTAGGATTTCCCACTCTTGCATAGAGTGGACTGTTGACCTCACCCGCAAAGATACCTTCTGCCTGTTCGGCATCTTCATATCCGAACGCAGCTGAGGGAACGATAGTTGGTGCAATAGGTCCTACTTTGGAACCTACACTTTGTACCAGTAGTGTATTGAAGTAATTAAAATCTTTTGTTATCATATTATTTCCTATATCGAATAATTCAGTGCTTGATTCGCTGTTTCCTGGTAATTTTTAAGTTCGGAAAGAGGAATATCAAAAACATTTAAAACACCTGCTCTTATATCTTCCCAAAAAAGTTTTAGTGTAGGATTATCTGTTCTACAGATCTCTGAGAGTGCATCCGCCTCCAGTATTATTATAACATCTTTAAGTGTGATGTCTTTAAGCTTCTTAGCAAGTTTATACCCACCATATGCACCTTTAACACTTCTCAAAACCCCTTGCTTTTTAAGCTCTAAAAGTATCTGTTCTAAAAAGTTTTGAGGGACAGAAGCACGTGCCGCGATCTCTTTGATCTTCAGTACTTCACCCTCTGGTATGGAACCCAGTTCATGAAGTGCTGCAACAGCATAGATGGTTTTAGTAGAGATTCCTGTCATTCTTAGATACCTTTATTTGAAATCTCTAAATGACTCTAGGCACTCATAATGGGTTTTACAAATGTAAGATTTTGCAAGAGGCTTTTAAAACCTAGCCGTAGCTAAGTTGAAGAAAGTATCTTGTGAAAGATTGCGTTTGTAAAATCCACCCTACGGGCATCACTAGCTTTCGCCTATGCATTGTTACACTTTTTCACCTTAGCTACGGCTAGGGTTTCAAAAGTGTGCCTAGCCTAGACAAAAGCTAGAGATGTTATGAGTACCTAGAGTCATTCAGAAATTTCATTAATTGAATAACGTAGTATATCTTACATCCGATACAAAAGTCGAATAGTGTTTCAAGTAATGCACAAGTTAATAATACAACCGCTATAGGTGTAGCGATCTCAATCATTCCAGCGATATAAAACAGACTCAAGATAAATGAAACTATGAGTCCAAGATATAAAGCAAAACGTTTAGGTGATTCATCACATAACTTAGGCTCTGCACCCCATCCATTTAGCATAAATTTCCCTACAGTATGAAAAGGACTTAATCCTGTCATACGCAATGCACGTACAGAGAAATCAAATAAAAGTATAAGAGCAAAAAGTTTCTCTTGTGTAAAAATAAGTGCCAGTGTGAAGAGTACCACTTGAAAAGATATTACTCTAACCATATTTGAATCAACTCTTCTGGCAGATATTGGGCATGATGGAGACATATTCTTTCCTTTATACTTTTATAGCACTTCTAGGGTTTTTAGAAGTGCTTTTTAATTATCATTTAATAATTATATACGCAGTTTAACCAAAAACAATTTTAATGTCAAGTAAATCAATAGATTTTATTGTAATTAATAAAGAACCTGTGCATACACAGCAAATACACACTTACGTACTATCATAAATAAAAGCTTTAAAGGAAAATGATGCAGTTGACACATAAAGATATTGTCTGCGGTATGGATGTATCATCAGATACGCCCCATACTACTATTTATCATGAAGAAAAGTATTATTTTTGTTCTAAAAGTTGTTTGGATAAATTTGAAGCAGATCCTCAAATCTATATCAAAAATTCTTATGATGAACATACTGCTCAATGTACTACAGGCTGTGATCATCATACTGCTTCACATACTCATCCTGATGAAGATAAAACAACAGCTATCTACACCTGCCCCATGCACCCGGAGGTACAACAAAAAGGTCCAGGCAACTGTCCTATATGCGGGATGGCACTTGAGCCGATGGTAGCACAAGCAGATGATGGTGAAGAGGTAGAGCTACACTATATGAACCGTAGATTTTGGATAAGTGCTCTCCTTTCCATTCCTCTGTTTATTTTAGCCATGACAGCAGACTTACTGCCTTCCCTGCTTCCTTCATGGCTCTCCATGCAAACAGTACAGTGGATCTCATTTTTCCTGGCTACACCTGTAGTGCTTTGGGGAGGATGGCCATTTTTTGTAAGGGGGTGGAACTCTATAAAAACATGGAACCTCAATATGTTCACCCTCATTGCCCTAGGTGTATCTGTCGCATGGATATATAGTGTTATAGCCCTCTTTTTTCCTCAACTCTTCCCAACATCCATGCATATGGCTGGCGGTTTGGTCGATGTCTATTTTGAGTCTGCAGCAGTGATCATTACACTGGTTCTACTGGGTCAAGTGCTTGAACTTCGTGCCCGATCACAGACCAGCTCTGCCATCCAAATGTTACTTGGACTGGCTCCAAACATGGCCCGCATTGTAAGAGAAGATGGAAGCGAAGAAAGCATCGCTTTAGAAGAGGTGATGGTAGGTGATATTTTGCGTATACGTCCGGGAGACAAGGTACCTGTCGATGGCGTGGTCATAGAAGGAGAGAGTAATATCGATGAAGCCATGGTCACAGGTGAACCACTGGCTGTAACAAAGAGAAAAGGTGACACACTCATAGGAGCTACGGTCAATACAACGGGTACACTGCTCATGAGAACAGAGAAAATCGGGGCAGATACTCTGCTTTCACAGATCGTAGATATGGTAGCCCAGGCACAACGTTCACGCGCACCCATCCAAAAACTTGCAGATGTTGTTGCCGGTTATTTTGTACCCATCGTGGTGATCGTAGCAGTATTGGCATTTGCAGGATGGTGGATATGGGGGCCTGAACCTCGTTTAGCCTACGCTATTGTCAGTGCAGTAGCTGTACTTATCATCGCTTGTCCATGTGCCTTGGGTCTTGCTACACCTGTCTCCATCATGGTAGGTACAGGCAGAGGCGCTGCTGCAGGGGTTCTCATTAAAAATGCTGAAGCCCTTGAGACACTGGAAAAAGTAGATACTTTGGTCGTAGACAAAACAGGTACTTTAACAGAAGGTCATCCTAAATTGGTCACCATTGAAGTGAAAGAAGGCATAGATCAAAATGAGCTTCTTCAAAAAGTTGCAACACTTGAACGCTCAAGTGAACACCCTTTGGCCCAAGCTATCGTTAACGGTGCAAAAGAGAGGAACTTGGAGCTTGGTAAGACAGCTGATTTCAGATCTATCACAGGTCAAGGGGTAACAGGTGTTGTAGATGGCGTTGAAGTAGCTATAGGAAATGTAAAATTATTGGAAAGTATAGGTATAGAAGCCTATGACCTGCCCGACATAGCGGAACAGTACAGGCAAGAGGGACAAACTGTCATGCTTATCGCTCTAGATGGAAAAGCAGCCGGTGTGGTAGGAGTGACAGATCCTATTAAAAACTCTACCCCAGAGGCTATAGCACAACTCCATGAACAAGGTATCAAGATAGTGATGCTTACAGGAGACAATAAAACAAGCGCTCAGGCAGTGGCTAAAAAGCTCAATATAGACCAGGTACAAGCAGAAGTCTCACCTGAGGAAAAATCGAAAGTGGTAGAATCACTTCAGGCACAGGGACACCATGTAGCCATGGCAGGAGACGGCATTAACGATGCACCTGCTTTAGCAAGAGCCCATGTCGGTATTGCTATGGGTACAGGTACGGATGTGGCTATGGAGAGTGCCGGAGTAACATTGATACAAGGTGACCTTCTGGGCATAGTCAGAGCCATTAAACTTAGCCATGCCACCATGAGTAACATACGTCAAAATCTCTTCTTTGCCTTTATCTATAATGCTATAGGTGTGCCTGTTGCAGCCGGTGTACTCTACCCTGTTTTTGGTATCTTGCTCTCTCCTGTCATTGCTGCTGCAGCTATGAGCTTCTCTTCTGTTTCTGTGATCACAAACGCTTTAAGACTTAGGGGTTTGGAACTTTAGTTTATTATTACACCACCAGGTAATAGCACCTGTATTTTGTTATCTGTTTTAATGGTTTTAATCTCCCGTAATTGATGCACGATAAAATTCAGAAAATCGCTCAGCAGATAAAGGATATGAGAAATACCAACCCTGCCCCATTTGAACTCCTAATTTTTGAAATAAATCTCTTTGAAATTCAGTTTCAATTCCCTCTGCGATTACCTTTATATTCGTAGATTGTGTAAATGCCTTGAGACCATTAATTTTATCTTCTGTCCAATCCGATTCCAGCATTTCATCTGCTATTGATTTATCTAGTTTTATCAAATCAACATTAGCTCGGGAGTAGATAAGAAGATTCTCATTAGTAGCACCTACATCATCCAAACATACTTGGAACCCACGTTTCTTGCCTTCCCTAAGACCTTGCAAGCCGAGATTATCCGGAAGTCCTCTCTCGGTAACTTCCAGAACTATCTTTTCAGCAAGATCCAACAGACCGCATTTCGAGGCAACATACATCAATCCACCTCTACCTAGCAGTTCGGGAGGAACATTAATACTTATGAATAGATGATCTTGTCTTCGTAGCCATTCTCCAAGTTCTTGACTGATACGCTCAATAAGCCAATAGGTGAACAACCCAGACAGAGGAGTATTCTCAATCACAGGAATAAAATCCAATGGAGGAATTACCTCTTCTCCTCTCTGCCATCGGATCAAAGCCTCTGCACCTAAACATTCTTTCCCATCAATCCCCATGATAGGCTGGTATTCGACAAAGAATTCCTCATTAATCAGAGCATCTTCTAATTCGTTCAGTTTTACTTGCATTCAATGTCTCCTTAACGACATAAGTAGTTTGATATATCTCCATGAGAATGAAGCAAAGGAACAAAATGTCCTTCCATTACGATATTTCAGTATTAAGAGTATATCAAAAACATCTTGATATTGAAAAAAATTGATAGTTTATATCAATGATGTACACACAGCGTACACGGAGTATCGTTAAAATATCAAATCAAACTGAAGGTAATTCATGAAAAAGCATATATATTTTGGGGAAATGGTCAATGGGTATGACATACCTGTGCTAAATGAACGTGAGGCAAGAGCTGGAGCTGGACTGTTGTTTATGTTTGCTATGATCTCTTTTTTAAACTCTTATCTGCTACATGATTTTACATTTACTAAAATTTTTGTCACTGTTTTTATGGTTGATTTTTTTATTCGTATTTTCATCAATCCGAAATATGCCCCCAGCCTCATATTGGGACGTCTGTTTATACAAAACCAAACACCTGAATATGTGGGTGCTCCCCAAAAAAGATTTGCATGGGCTATTGGTTTTCTACTCTCTGTATTTATGTTTTTTATGATCGTTGTTTTTGAGATAATGACACCTGTCAAAATAGTTATCTGTATTCTTTGCTTAGCTCTTCTTTTTAGTGAAACTGCTTTTGGCATATGCTTGGGATGTATAGTCTATCATTGGGTCTATAAAAAAAGCCCTCATTACTGTCCGGGAGATGTATGTGAGATAAAACAAAAAGAGGAGATACAAAAAATATCTAAATTACAATTAGCTATTATTTCTATATTCTTATTGGTCGTTGTTAGCTTTACCGCGATCAGTTTAGATCAAGTACCGGTTAATAAAACTATGAAATGTGCTTCAGGGAAATGTGGAAGTGATATGTAAATATATTTTTAAGTAGATTGTGTAAAAAAGAGGGTTTTCAAAAGCAAAAAGACATTTAAGTCAGAATGCTTTTGAATAGAAGTTTTACTTCATTGCAGCAATGTGATCTGCAACTGCTTTGATAGCAGCGTCATCCATAGTAGCTACTTGACCTTTCATAAGTGCACCCATACCATGTTGGTTAAGCGTACCTGCTTTATAACCATTCATTTGTTCAACAGTTTTTGCAGCATCTTGACCAGTAATGATAGCAGACTTACCTAGAGCAGCTTTTTCACCGTTTGCACCATGACATCCAGCACATTTAGCATAAGCAGCTGCACCGTCAGCCATAAGTAGTGTAGATCCAGCCAATAACATTGCGATTGCGATTTTTTTCATTTTTCTTCCTTTTAAATAATTTATCTCTATAGATGGTAAATTGAATTTACCATCTATTCCTCCAATAAAGCAGTTATAAATAATATTGTTTAACTTAATATAGAATTAAGTTACAACTTAACAACTTGGTACGTTACCTGAATCAGATGCAAACTCATGTGCAAAATCATATACATGTGGTACATATTTGTCTTTTAGTTTAAGTCCTGGACAAAGTTTTGCTGCTTCTTCAGCAAATTTTCCTGCACCCTGAATTTCTTTCCACTCATCTTGTGTATGTTTTGCTGCAAATTTTGCACCAGAGAAACCACATGCAGATTTCATTTTTTTCATATAAAGCTTTTGCCCCTTTTTAACGTCTGCAGAAGCAGTAGTTGAAAGTACAGCAAGTCCAAGTAAAGCAGAAACTGCTATTTTAGTCATTTTAGTCATTTAACATCCTTTTAATTTTAAGATGATGCATGATACCATGGAATTGTGAACAGATTGTGAATAAAAAGAGAAAAAGTGAAGCAGAAAAGAAAAAACTGCTTCAAGAAGTTACACTTATAGTATAGATAAGTTTAATTTAACACTTAGGTACTACACCATCTTTGGCATACTTGACAGAAAACTCATACACATGTTCCCACCATGATGGTTTGATCTTATCCAGTTTCAATCGTGGACATATTTTTTTTGCCTCTTCTGGGAACTTTCCGTTATCATAGATCTCTTCCCATTCCGCTTGTGTATGATTTCTGGCAAATCGTACACCTGAAAATCTACATTTTTTACGAAACTTCTTTTTAAAGATTTTTTGACCTTTAGTGGCACCTGCAACGGCAACAGTTGGCATACTTACCATAACAATGAGTGCCAAAGTAACTATTACCATTATTTTCTTCATATTCGACCTTCATAAGCTAACATAATATAATATTATTCAGAATATTGTATCTACTTCAACTTACCAAAAACCTTAAACTTATCCCAATAAATATCTATTGCTTCGTCAAGCTCTTTTTTGTTTAACCTACTTTTCTTTTTTATTCCATAACTATCAATAAACAGTTCAGACATTACCGAGATACTTTTTGATGGATAATGCAAATAGTGTTTAAGTCCTGCTTTTACATTTTCTTCTCCACTATACATTTGTAAATATTCTTTAAACATTTGCTGTAACGTAGTAGGAAGATCTTTATGGCATCCCACACAGTTACGTTCATATACATCTTGTGAGAACAGACCAGACGTTAAGATCAAAAATAACATTATTCTTTTTACCATTTCAACACCATCTTTGTTCCCTCTCCCACTTTTGACTCTACATCTATCTGAATATTATATTCATCCACGATCTTTTTAACAATACTCAGACCTACGCCAAAGCCACCTTCACTGTGATTAAATCTCATATAACGATCAAACATAAATGGTATTTTATCTTCAGGAATACCCATACCTGTATCTGAAATAGTTAAGCTGTTCTCTTGAAGGACGATTGTAATTTCACCACCACGTTTATTGTATTTTATAGCGTTAGAAAGAAGGTTATCGATCACCCTGATAAATTTCTTTTTATCCATAAAGATAGTGGCATGTTGAAGATCCAAAACAAAAGTAATATTTTTTGATTTTGCCAAAATATAAAAATACTCTATTCTATTTTCCAACACTGGTTTAATTGCTATCTCTTCCTCTTCATTCTGTTTCTCTTGTTCCAAAGTCAGGTAGGTCAGATCTTTATAGAGTGTTGATACTGTTTTGGCAGCAATATTAATACGATTCAGTTTCTTCTTGTTCTTATCTACCATGATATCAGTATCCATCATTTCGATGTTTGCAAGTATGGCAGAAAGAGGTGTATTGAGTTCATGCGTGGTATCTTTTATAAACCTGTCAAGCAACATGATAGAATCACGCATAGGTCTCAAAAACAATTTTGCCAGAAAGAGACCAAACAACATAAAAAGGAAAAATGCAATAAGACCATACCCTAAAATATATTTCCAGATCTCTCCACGCCATGCACCATCATCTTCAACTTCTATGATAAGATATTTTGTACCTAAATAATAGGTATCCAGTGTTTTTACAAAATGTATATGTTTATTTGTAATATAGATCTCTTCATCAAAATGTATGGACTCATCACCCAAAATAGAAAAGATCTTCTTGAATTCTATATCATAAATAGCTGACTTAAATCGTGGGTCTCTTGGATAAGTGGTTCTTTCATCAAAAAAATAATGCAGTACTTTGAGTCTTTTTGTTTGGATATAAGCATATTTTGTAAGGGATGCTCGCTGATCAGAGAGCATCAATTTCTCTTGACTTTGGTAGTAAAAAACTGAAAGTAGTGTGATCGCAAAGATGACCATCGCTACATAAAGTGTTAGAAATCGAAGAAGAGATTTCTTTTCACTTTTCAGTAATGAATTTGTAGCCTTGTTTTTTGATACTAACAATTCTTTCCTTGCCTATGATCTTACGAAGGTTCTTGATATAAGTACGAAGTGCTGTATCACTGGACTCTTCATCAAAATCCCATAAATGTTTATAGATACGTTCATGCGCAAGAACCTCTCCTTCTGTTTTCATAAAAAGCTTCAAGAGTCTTGACTCTTTATTGCCCAAAGAAACACTCTTCTCATCAATGATCAGTTCGTTATTCTTAATATCATACGCGATATTTTGAGAGACCTGTATCAACTCTTTAGATTCATGAAAAAAACCTCTTTTAAGCAGGGTCTCGACGCGTATATGTAACTCTTTAAGTGCAAAAGGTTTACGGATATAGTCATCACAGCCACTCTCAAACCCTTTTTCCAAGTCATCCACAGAGTCCATAGATGTAATAAAGATCGCAGGAGCCACAACCCCCTCTTCTCTACTCTCCTTGAGAAGATCAAAACCATTGATACCAGGCGTATTTACATCTAAGAGAAGCAGATCATATTTACTCTCATAAAGTTTCTCTTGTGCTTCATATCCATCATAAACAGAGACCACTTCATAGCCGTTCTCTTCAAGAAACTCTGTGACTGTTTCATTGAGGTTTGCATCATCTTCTAACAATAATATTTTACTCATCTACAGATACTGCCTTACCCAACTTTGTAAACGACCGGCACTTAAAGCGCCACTTAGCCGTTCAACTTCTTTACCATTTTTAAATACAATAAGTGTAGGGATACTCTGGATACCATACTGCCCGCCCAAAGCCTGTTGCTCTTCCGTATTTACTTTTAAGAACTGTGCCTGAAGCGGCATTGATAAAGCAGCCTCTTCGTAAGCAGGAGCCATCTGGAGACAAGGTCCACACCATGGTGCCCAAAAATCTACCACTACAGGAATCTCACTATTGGCTAAAAATGTACCCAGCTTTCCAGGATCTACTGAAACAGGTTTACTCTCAAGCAGTGAATTTTTACATGACCCACAATTTGCTTTAGTATAACTCTCTTTTTTAGGAATACGATTTACTTTGAGACAATGTGGACATACAACATTAACATTCATTAAAAAATTCTCCAATTTAGATTAGTTTTTACTTTATTAGGTATTATAGCACAGATAATAAATACAAATTAAACAATGAACATCTCTCGACGCTAGTCGTAGCTTTAGTGAGATGAATTAAAGTAAGGCTTTGCCTTGCTTTAAGAAGAAAGGAAGATAATGAAAAAAGAACTCATAGTCGGTGGTGGATGTTTCTGGTGTACTGAAGCAGTATTTGAACTTCTTAAAGGTGTAAGTGATGTAGAGAGTGGTTATGCAAACGGGCAAACACTTAACCCCACCTACAGAGATATCTGTACAGGAGAAACCGGTCATGCTGAAGTGATAAAGATCACTTATGATGACACTGTCATTACTTCAGATACTCTGCTCGATATCTTCTTTGTAGTACATAACCCTACTACACTTAATCAACAAGGTGCAGATAGAGGTACACAGTACCGTTCAACCATACTCTACACAGATGAGGAAACGAAAGAGGCTGCAGAGGCTGCTTTGGAAGCTGCACAAGCAGACTACAAAGATCCTATAGTAACTACCATAGAACCATTAGATACATACTACCCTGCCGAAGCGTATCACCAGGATTACTACCGTCAAAACTCTATGCAGGGGTATTGTATGGCTGTGATTCCACCCAAGTTGGCAAAATTGAAAGCAAAGTTCGGGAAAGAGATGGCGTAGCTACTTCTCTCCTAAAGGGTTATCAGATCTTTTCTTTACCTTTTTCTCCTGTTCTTCACTCACATTTGGTGTTGAAAACTCAACCTGTCCAGCAATGATACACCCTTTACACCCAGGTTCACAATGGTGATGGAGTTTTAAACACCACTCTTTATCATCACCTTTTGTTCCCATAAATTGACAACCCCAACCACTACTCATTTATCCATCCTAATATCGTATTTCAAAGCCATCAGTTGTAAATTCTGCTTCATTAAAGATCTCATATTTGACTTCTTCTACAGAACTTAAAGGTGAACCTTCATTAAGTATCTTCATAAAAGTTTCAAAGTCATCATCAAATACTTCTGCTACTACCTCTACCGTACTATCACTTAAGTTTTTCATGTAGCCTTTATACTGTTTTTTCATCATTGCCTGTGAAACAAATTTTCTATAAAATACACCCTGTACACGACCAAAGACAATAAATCTATACCACTCCATCTTTATGATCCTCCATACTCTTCTTTAAGGTTTTGTAAAAATTCTATAATACGTTTCTGGAAAAGTATATCCTCTTCACTGTCCATACATTCATGCAGCTGCATAAGCAACCCTATATCTATCTTTTTAGAAAAACGTTTTACCTCTTTGGTCTCTCTTTGTACCAATTGGATAAGATGCTCAAAATCAAGTCCGTTGTTGGTAATGATCTTAGTATGATATTCAAGGACTGCATCCATGAGTAATTCAGCCCTGTCCTGGTCATCATCATAGATACTATAAGCTATCTCTTTGAGTTTTTGCTTCTCACACTCACATATCTCACCATTGGCTGACACCATTAGTGTCAATATCTTTGCTCTGTACTCCAAAGAGCTATGGTGATACACTAACAACTCTCGAAACATTTTCATCACATTACGTTTAAATGTTTTAACCATTCCTATCCTTCTAAACAAACTCACAATATAGCTATATTTAACACCATTTTAACAAAAAAATACTATAGTTTTATAATTTTTAAATTAAAGAGACATTTTAATGAACAATATCGACCTTCTTATCATTCTCAGTACGGCTTTTTTAGGTAGTGTCGGACACTGCATCGGGATGTGTGGGGGCATCGTTGTAGCCTATAGCTCAACTAAGATAGACCAAACTTCATCATGGGCAACACAAACCATCTCCCATCTTGCCTATAATTTTGGGCGTGTGGTTACCTATACTATTTTAGGTGCTATGTTCGGACTCCTTGGAAAAGCTATTGCTTTTACACCTACGACCAAAGGTGTGCTTTTTGTACTTACAGGTACTTTAATGATATTGGCAGGCTTATCACTTGTAGGTAATCTCAAATTCTTAAACTCTGCAGAATTATCTATTTCAAAAAATGGCTGGTTTCAAAACAGTTTTAGAAAACTCATCAACAGCAGGTCCCTTCAAAGTTTCTTCTTGCTTGGTATGCTTAATGGTATCATCCCTTGTGGTTTAGTTTATTCTTTTGCCATCTTTGCGGCAAGTACAGCAGATCCTTTATGGGGTGCTATCGTGATGGCAACCTTCGGACTGGCTACCATTCCTGCTTTATTCTTTTTAGGTACGATCACCAAATTTCTTCAAAAAGGTTCATTAAGAGGAACTATGATGAAACTTGCCGCCATGCTCGTCATTTTTTACGGGTTTTATACACTCTACAAAGGATATAATTTCATAGCACATCCTAAGGAAACGCAAGAGATGCTAGACAGTATGCAGTCAGGAAGTATCAAAAGTAAACTGGAAGGTAAATGCGGAGGCATGAAATGTGCTCCAGGTAAATGTGGATAATATCCTCTTTCCGACCTTATAGTTATTCTTCTCTTCCATAAAGAAGGACTGTTATAGAACCCTATTTCACTAAACTTGGAACTTCAGGGCTCATTTTTCGTTAAGTCTACATTTTTTATTCAACAATTTCTACCCTGTCCTTACCACGTGCCTTAGCCCGAAACAAAGCTTTATCAGCACGATTGACAAGAGTGCTTAATGTGTCATTATCATTTAACGTGGCTATGCCAAATGAGGCTGTTTGATAGGCTATCGTTGGACACTCCATTTCATTGATCACCTCTTTTAGTCTCAAGGCTAGATATCTGCTCTTGCCAAGAGATGTTTTAGGCAGTAAAATAAGAAACTCCTCTCCACCCCAGCGTCCTACAATGTCAACAGTACGAAAAAAACCAGTCAATATTCCTGCCAACTCTTTAAGATAATTATCACCCACATTATGACCATATGTATCATTGATGAATTTAAAATTATCCAGATCTATAAGTATCACAGAAAGTACATCTCCATGACGGATGAATTGTTGCTGCTCATACAAAAACATCTCTTTAATTTTAACCCTGTTATACAGACCTGTCAAGGGATCTGTAGTAGATCTCTTCAAAAGTATCTCTTTTTCCAACTTAAGTAGATTGTTCTCCTGTTCCAGTGTTTCCACTCTCTGTTTTATATTTTTCTCCGGTTCATTATTTGAAAATAGAGGTACATTGGAAATGGTATAGCCTACATCAATAATGTTTTCAATAATATCATCAGCAAGTTTAGTTCTTAATCGTCGCACCAAAGCCCTTATAGCATCCATGCTCATTCGTTTATTTTCATAAACATCATGTTCTATCATCTCATAGGTAACAACAAGTGATAGGTTGCTTAACAGTAGTTTGAGAAGTTTTCTCTCTTTCTTTGATAAAGTATCATCTTCGTTCTTGAACTTGACATCAGAAAGCAAGTGTGTATTTTCCATCTTCAGACGATTGGTCTTTGCTCTGAGTTCTGCGATGTGAAAAGGTTTTTTAAGATAATCCACACAACCTGAATTATAGGCAGTTTGTATGGATTGGACATCTGTATTCGAAGATATCATGATCACTTTTGCCTGATCATTTTGAAGCAGTATCATATCTAAAAGTTCCAAACCGGAGATATGAGGTACATTGATATCAAGTATATAAAGATCATAACTCTGGTCTAAAGAGTCGATCAACTCTTGACCATCTGTAAAAGTGTAAACGATATGATAATCTAGTTCTAAAACTTTTTTTATAGCTTTATTGAGTGAGATATCATCTTCAAGTAGTAAAATCTTCATACATCTATCTTACCCTTATGAAATGTCATTGGTATGACATTTAAAGACATACGTGAAAATTGTACCCCTATTTGTATCAGATTGTAATTCTATTCCAATGTCATATTTATCTGCGATATCCTTTATGATACTAAGTCCCAAACCATAACCGCCTACCGTATTGTTTTCTCTGAAATATTTATTGAATACTTTCTCTTTATTCTCTATGGCTTCACCCTGATTATGAAAAGAGAGTATATTATTGGTAAGTACTACTTTAATATCAGAACCAGCAGCACTATATTTAAGGGCATTATATAAACTATTGTCTATGAGCCTCGTCAATTCTATTAATGATAGTTTTACCCTGCAATGACTGTCGAGATCAAAAATGATCTTTTTATTATTCAAGAGAGCAATCGTTTGAAAATACTCAATGCGTTCTTCTACCTTCTGTCTTAAATTAAGTGTTTCTATCTCATAGGCCAACTTATCTTTCGTCATAATGAAACTCATAGAACGGTAAGAATTATGCAGCACTTTCAAGGCATTATCGATCTCTTCACTGTAGCTATCTCTCCCCTGTTCCAACTGTCTGAGTTCATTATTTAAGGTGATGATGCTCAAAGGTGTTTTTATCTCATGCATAGCACTTTGTACAAACTTATCCTGATCTGAAAGCTTAATTTCTTTATCTCTTACTTTTGTGATGATGAAAATAGCAATAAAACCCAAAATTAGACTCAAGAACATAAACAGATTAAGATGATTTAGCTGGGCATAGTAATTATCATCGTTCAGCAGGAGGGTATAGACGATTTTAAGATCTTCTGAAATAGGACTCTGGGTTAACATATATAATCGCTGATAGTGCTTTCCTTTTTTACTAAAATACTCTATCTTCAGATCACTGTGATGCAGTTTTTTAGAAAGTTCTTTTGCCTTTTTCTGTATGGATACAAAGTCCATAGTATAATATTTATACGATGCATCCTTTTTGAGCATCATATCATAGACAAAATTTTGTCCCCCAAAGCTGTATGCTTTCATATCTAGAATGATCGGATTTTTCATAATGATGTTCTCAATATTTCTTAGTCCCTTGGAGATATTTTTATACATATAACTAATCTCAAGAACAGCCGCTCTATCATCACCATTTTTAGATAAGTAGCTATCAGAGTAACTTAAGAAGTTGTACGTATTGACTTCACGTATCGGAAAAGAACATCCTATAATATTTTGAAATTGGTGCTTTTCAAAATGATCCTTAGCAAATGTCAAGTTAAATCCCAAGTCATTTTTATAAGTGGTATTAAAAATAGTCAAATTTTTATCTGTAATGTAAATATCGTATGGGCTATCCATATGACCGGCATTAATTAACTCATAGAGCTCATCGAGGCTGACATTTAGGTCGTGGTTATTCATATACTCTTCTGCAATCTGGTGTTTTGCAAGTAGGAGGGGTTTTTCCAGTTTATAATAATGGATAAGTTTTGCCAAAAGATCAGAAGTTTCATCTTTAATATCATGAAAAAGTATTTTTGTATCCATCTCATGACTGGATTCTATATTGTTATAAAGTACTTTATAGCCTATCATGTTTATGATCAAAAAGATACCGATAAGCATAAAAATGAAAGAGGATATTTTAATATTTTTCATTAAAGTTTCCACTCCAGAGTACCATAATGGATCTGATGATCGATAAAAATAGCACTTTTAAGAGAAATATTTTTCTGATCTTTATCACTGTTGACCCGTTGCCCTTTTTCTTGAATTGGTGTTGGATCATACTCATTTTAAAGTTCATAGTCTTTATCATATAAAATACTTCTCTTATACTTTATTTCTTCTATAGTGTAGTAAAATTATATTGAAAAAGCCAAGAGGATGAAATTAAGATCGCATTTATCTTCAAGATATAAGGATTAGGTATAAATGCGATCTTAATTTCACTATTCAATAATAAACAACTCCGTTGCAAGCAACGGAGTATCATATCAATCTTTACATACAAGTCAAGTTTTCATTGACCTATATAGACCTTTTTGATGATATTATCTCCCGTTAAAATTGTATCATGATGAAATGTCACCGGTATGACATTTTGCAATAATAGTGATTAATTGAGGTAAAATTGCACTTTTTTTAGAATTGGTATTATAATTTTGCTATAATTCCTCCATGAATCACATTAAAATATACGCCTATAATCACACCCCACTCCTCTTTGATTTTAAACAAACGGTTGAACGTTTTTTTGTTGAAGAGATACCTCTTTACACTGCTACAGGAACAGGAAACTACCTCATACTTAAGATCAAAAAGACGGATATGAGTACATGGAAGCTTATCACTGTACTTGCTAAAGCTACAGGGTTGCAAGAACGTGATATAGGTTATGCAGGCTTGAAAGATAAAAATGCCACCACTATACAGTATGTCTCCCTCCCTAAGCAGTATGAAAAAGAACTCAACAAAAATCTTACTACTGAAAAAATAGAGATATTAGAACGTACCTACAACAAAGCACCCATTAAGATAGGTCACCTTAAAGGCAATCATTTTTCTATCGTATTGCATCGCATCAATGAAAAAGATGCAAAGTTCTTTAACACTACGGCAAAAAAGATGCAGGTAGACGGCATACCGAACTACTATGGTTACCAGCGTTTTGGTGAAGACAGCCGTTCTTACTTACAGGGCAAAGAGATAGCACATTCAGGTAAACGTCTTAAGGGAAGCAAAGAGAAACTGCTTGTATCTGCCTACCAAAGCTACCTCTATAACAGATGGTTAGGTTCACGTGTTAAACTCTCCACTATCATCACTGGAAATAAAGCTGATGAAGCTGCAAAAAAACTACAGTATCCATTGGAACTGATTAAAGTTTTAGCCAAACAACCTCAGTTTTTTAAACTCTTTTTGGGTGATGTGATCATGCCCTACCCCTACGGAAAAACCAACTACGTAAAAGATATGACACAAAGTGCCCAAGCCTTTGAACAGAAGAAGATCTCTCCCACAGGATTACTTTGTGGCGCGAATGCCATACGTGCTAAAAGTGATGCTTATCACCTAGAAGAGGAGTATGATGATACTGAATTAAGTTCTTTGAAGGGAGATAGACGTTTTGCATGGATATGGCCTAAAGAGGTGGAGACTTCTTATGATCAGGAAGCTAAAAAGCTTACTGTAGAGTTTTATCTCCCTAAAGGATCATATGCGACTACCTTCTTGGAAGAGATAGGAAAGTTCAGTCTCAAAG
>JAYEOF010000229.1:0-17813 GCA_034722695.1 Campylobacterota bacterium | reverse complement strand
CCATTTTGCAAGATACCAGCTTACTAAAGGTATCAGTATAGCTCCTATGTAGTACATGATGATGAGAAGGGAAGGGGTGATAAATGTTTGAAACGTTAGGAAGTCTCTCATGGGTATCCTAAAATATTAAATATATATTCCATCTCACAAGAGATGGAATAAGTATAGAGAGGTGTTACGCTGGAATAATATGCGCAGCTTTTTGTACGTGGAAATTAAGACCTATCTCTTTTTCTGTACATCCAAGTGCAAGTGCAACCATTTGCGGCATGTGCAGTACCGGCAGTTCTACATCACGACCCATCACTTTACCTACATCATCCTGGTACGTGTCCATTTTAAGGTGACAGAGTGGACAAGGTGTTACCATGATGTCAGCGTTGTTATCTATGGCATCTACCATGGCATTTCCTGCAAGTACTTCAGAAGTATGATTTGCCTGGAGCTCTACATGGAAACCACAACATTTATTTTTATGGTCATAATCTACCGGATGACCTTCAAGTGCATCAATAAGTTGATCCAGTGAAGTAGGGTTGTATGGGTTTTCACCATTGTTGCTGCTATGGTGAAGTTCCGATGGACGGATATTATGACAACCATAGAATGGAGCAATGTTCAAGTGGCTAAGTGGAACAGTTACCTTATCTTTGATCGCATCAAGACCATACTCATCTACCAGTGTATAGAGGAAATGTTTGATCTCTGATGTACCTTTGTACTCCAATCCGACTTCTGCCAGTTTTTCGTTGACTCTTGCTTTTAGCTTTGGATCTGTATCCAGTGCATGCTTAGTCATAGCAGAGTTAAGCTGACACGTGTTACAGATGGTGATCATTGTAAGACCTAACTTCTCTGCATAACAGATATTTCTGGCATTGAGTACGTGTGCCAGGAACTCATCAAAATCTTGTAAGTGACTTGCACCACAACAACTTGCTTCTTCCAGTATAGTAATTTCTATTCCCAACTTATCAGCTACTGCAAGAGTAGATGAAAGTAACTCAGGTGTAGATTGTTTCGCTGTACATCCTGTAAATAGTGCGTATTTTAATTGGCTCATCTTTTCTCCCTATAGCTTATTTGTCATTGAGATATCGATCAATTTTTGAATCTCATCTAGATTTTTAGATTTTGGTACATTATCAATAAACGGAACACCATCTTGCCAGTGGATCTTTCCAGCTTTCATCATCTTCATAGCGGTTTTCAAGTGTTTGTACATTCCCAAGTAACCCTCAGAATAAACAACAATATCTGCTTCGTCAAGGAAACCATGCTTTCTAATGCTTCTTACAAAACCTTCAGCATGTCTTGTTGCAACATTACTTCTTGCAATACCTTGCTCAAACTGCAGATTGTGAAGTTTAGTGATCTTTTCTATAGGATTGATCTCTTTTGGACATGCTTCTGCACATTCAAAACATTTTACACAGTCCCAAACACCTTGACCTCCTTGGAAAGTAAGATCAAGTCGCTCTTCGCCGGCTGTATCTCTTGTATCTACAGTAAATCTATAGGCTGCTACAAATGCAGCAGGACCGAAGAATGCATCATTGACTTCAAGTGCCGGACATGAATAGTGACAGGCACCACACTGGATACACAAGTCAGAGTCTAAGAATTTGTCAAACTCTTCGATGCTCTGTTTTGTCTCATGTTCAGGATGCGGATCGACATCTGCAACCACATAAGGTTTTACAGCAGCATGTTTGTCCCAGAAATCTTTTTTGTCAATGATCATATCTTTCATCGCACGTTTTTTACTTTGTGGTTCAAAAACAAGTTCATTGTTGAAAAGATCAAGCAACTCCATTGCATTCTCTTTACAGGCAAGAACTGCTTTACCATTTACTTTAATGGCACAAGCTCCGCAAATACCATGACGGCAAGAACGTCTATAGGAGAAAGAACCATCATGCTCCCATTTGATCCTGTTTAGAAGGTCAAGTACTAACTCATCTTTACCCACTTCCATCTCATAGTTTTTATAGTATGGAAGATAGTCTGTCTCAGCATTAAATCTGAACGCTTTAAGCGTTACTTTTCTTTTATCACTCATCATGACCTCCTTAATATGTTCTTTCTTTTGGCTCAAACTTACCAAGTACAACTTCACCCCATTCAGAAGTGATATTGAACTCTTTATCCATATAAGCATACGTATGTTTTAAGAATTTTTTATCATCTCTGGTAGGGAAGTCTTCACGGTAGTGACCACCACGACTCTCTTCTCTGTTAAGTGCACCATCAACAATGAACTTGGAGAACTCTAACATATGACCAAGCTCTATGGCTTCTTGAAGATCTGTGTTAAATGTGTTTGATTTGTCATCAATACGGATATTGTTAAATCTCTTCAATAGTCTGTCTATAAGTTTGATCTGTTTCTCTAAAGACTCTTTGGTTCTAAATACACCTGCATTGGCAGTCATACCGTCTTGAAGTTCAGTTCTAAGTGCAGGCACTCTCTCTTTACCGTTTGACGTTTTGATCTTTTTAAGTTCTGCAAGCATTGCATCTGCATCAGATACAGAAGCTTTACGGAGTTCGATTCCCTCATCAAGCTTCTTAACCATGTTTTCACCTGCATGACGACCGAAAAGCAGTGCTTCAAGTACTGAGTTCGCACCAAGGCGGTTCGCTCCGTGTACAGATACGCATGAACACTCACCCGCAGCGTAGAAACCTTCTACCATCTCTGTAGGTGACTTACGTACCTCACAGTTGATGTTCGTTGGAATCCCACCCATAGAGTAGTGTGCAGTAGCTGAGATATGAATAGCCTCTTTAAGCATGTCCTGTCCCTGGAATGCGATAGCCAGTTCACGTAACTCAGGAAGTCTTGTAAGGATGATCTCCGGGTCTAAATGTGTAAGGTCAATGTTCACTGACTGACCATCTTTACCTACACCTCTACCTTGGCGTACTTCTTCCATAATAGCACGGCTTACAACATCTCTTGATGCAAGCTCCATTGCATTTGGTGCATATTTGGTCATAAATCTTTCACCCTCTGAGTTAAAGAGACGACCACCTTCACCACGTGCAGCTTCAGAAATGAGTACACCTGAACCACCAAGACCGCTTGGGTGGAACTGTACAAACTCCATATCTTCAAGCGGAAGCCCGTGACGTGCTACTATAGAAAGAGAATCACCTGTGTTTGCATGTGCATTTGAGTTAAATCTATATGCTCTTCCGTGTCCACCTGTAGCGAACATGGTTACTTTTGCATTGAATATAGCCGGTTTTGAGTTACGGATGTCATAGGCTGCAACACCAGATACTTTTCCGTCTTCATAAAGAAGGTCTGCAGCATACCATTCATCAAATACTTCAATACCCGCTCTGTGGGCTTGTTCATAAATAGCCTGAAGTACTGCAAGACCTGTTCTGTCTTTTGCATAACATGCTCTGGGTTTAGACTGACCACCAAAAGGACGAATGGCAATATCACCTTCTTCATCTCTTGAGAACACTGCACCCATTCTCTCTGCCCATCTGATAGTCTCAGGTGCTTTCGTACACATAAGCTCAACACAATCCTGATCTGCAAGGTAATCAGAACCTTTTACCGTATCAAATTCATGAAGTTCAGTAGAGTCATCTTTTCCAAGTGCGGCATTGATACCGCCTTGTGCTGCTCCTGAGTGAGATCTTAGTGGGTGAAGTTTTGTAATAACTGCCGTTCGTTTTCCTGCTTCTGTCAGCTCTTTAGCTGCCGCCAAACCAGCCAAACCAGCACCAACGATTACAGCGTCGTATTCGTAGATTTTAACATCTGGGTTCGTATTCATAGTAGCTACATCCTTATATTGCAATTTACATTAATTATATCTATTTATGCATTAATTTTAGTTATGAAATAAGGTGATAGTTGAAGGGAAATAGGGAGGTGTTACAGTTTTTCATTCCTGTAGTTATTGAATTATTTATCTCAATAATAAAAGTTATTTGATTTGGTTAAAAGTTTGAAAGATTAATCCTCTGGAGTATCAGAGGATTAATTAGGGGATACCCTTAAATAGTTCTATGCTTCTATGGAACTGACCTGAGCAAGAAAATCTTCAGTAGAGATAAGTTCTAAGTCTATATCTCTACCCATGGTTTTTTCTATAGCGGTAAAATTATTTTTAAACATCTCATATACTTCCTGCTCTTCTACTATAAGTACCTGAGCACCAGAGTCCAGTGCATCAAGTAAAGTTGTCCCAGCTTTTGTATAGGCTAATTTTTGATTGTCGTTAAGGAGCGAAAGACCAGAGAGTTTCTGTACTCTTGAAAATGATATTGGTTTTTCTATCTTTTGTAGCACGCTGTCCATGTTCTCAATCACTGCACCTGAATAATAGGCGATCTGCTTACCTTCTACACTTACCACAGTTGATTCTTTCTCTTCTTTTTTCAGAAGGGCATCTGTTTTCTCCGCCAAACGTATGGCAAGCTTATCCATAAAAGAAGGGTCTTGTGGAGGCTTAACCATCACTTTTAGTTCTTCTATTTCCGCTGAATGATCTTGAGCATGTAAGAAATTATTCTCATATTCGCAGTCAAGCAGACTACTATATGGAGAAGTGATGGCTTCAAGTATCTCTTCTTTATGTTCTGACCCATCTTTTATCATTTTATGAGCAAGTATCAGTATCGCATCACCAATGTATGTATGGTCGAATTTTTCTGTCTCAGAAGCGTAGTGTAGAGCATAGAGTGTTTTATAGTATGTTAAGTCCTCTTCAGAAGCAAAAGGTGCCAATATCTCATAGCTTTGCATAAAGTCACTGTCGTTGATAATGAGTCCGTTATTTGAACGGTAAGCATTTATAGGGTCAATTTTCAGTGACGTACCTAATTTCTCTACCACTTCACTCATATTCTGATCACCATCAACAATCAGGTCATTGATCCTAAACACAAGATTTTCTTCAGGGTAGCTAAAGTCCTCATTTTGCTCTTGTACCAAAGCTAAGAGATCTTTGGCCTTCAACTCTTCTGTCAATTCAAAGCTAAACTGCTTATAGTACGGGAGGTAGTCTGTCTGTGCATTAAAAAAGAATGCTTTTATTTCTAGTATAGGTTGCATATAGTATTCCTTGAAATTATTAGGATGATTATAGCCAAGGTTTGATATTGGTTTGATAATCTTAGACTATACTAAAGATAAATAGATTTAACTATGTTACAATTTTGCCAATTATTTCTAAAAATGAAGCAGGGAAACAGTTAATGCCAAGTCACAATACACTAGATAAAGAACACTACCTCATAGATAAACTAAGTTCAAAGTATATCGGTGATGATGCTGCTGTAGTAGGGGATACCCTCTACAGTATGGATGCGTTCTTTGAAGATGTACATTTTCAAAGAAAGTGGATGAGTATGGCACAGATAGGGCGAAAAGCGATGCTTATCAATCTCTCAGATGCTATCGCGATGAATGCACAGCCAAAGTTTGCCCTTGTAACGGTCTCTTTGCCTAAAGAGATCAGCAATGAAGAAATAGACGAATTGACTCAAAGTTTAGAATCAACAGCAAAAGAGTATGGCTGTGAGATCATCGGTGGTGATACGGTAGGGGGAGATAAACTTCATCTCTCTATTACTATTATTTCCAAAAGTGATGATCCTCTTTTACGTAGAGGTTTAAAAGAGGGTGACCTTCTTGCTTTTACCGGTACATTAGGTGAAAGTAAAAAAGATTTGGATGCACTTTACAAAGGTGAAAATATTTCAAAGAATTCACGCTTCTTTGAACCTGTGTTACGAGCAGAGTTTATAGAGAAAGCAAGACAATATTTACGTGTAGGTATGGATATTTCAGACGGCCTTTACTGTGATACGAACAAGCTACTAAATATTAATAAATATGGATTTAAGATATTAAAAACTATCAACGATGAAACAGGCTTTAGCGGTGAAGAGTATGAAATGTTGATTGGCTTTAAAAAAGAAAATATAGAGGTAATAAAAAGCATTGTAAATGAGTTGAATTTACCTTTAACTGTCTTTGCAGAAGTGGCTGAAAACGAGGAAAGATTTCCTTGTAAAAGCCATCATTTTATGTAGGTTTGGCCCCGCCAAACGTCAAGTCTCAAGTAGAATAATGGGCAATTCAAAATGATGATAGTAGATTAGATTTTTTCTTGGCGTTTGGCATGGCCAAACCTACGGTTTTGATACATTCCTGTGTGCAAGAGCAGTAGGATACTCCCGTTCTTCACACAACTTTTCTCCATACTGCGTGATATCTGAATCATCCAAAGATCTGAGTACTTCTATTTCTCTTTTCCCTTTCTCCGAGACATTAAGATAGCCAAGATCAATCATTTGCTCTGTAATGGCATCTATCATATCAAGTGCTGAAGAGACTTTTACTATTTCGCATCTGGCATAACGTTTTGCAGGGAAAGAGACCTCTGCAACACGTAAAGTCGGGTCGGACCCCGGTATTTGCTGTGCACCAAAAAGTGGTTTTGAACCCACTTTTGCCTGAGAAAAATCAGGAATAAACTGTGAGAGATGGGTAATGGCAGATGTCGTACGTTTGTTTGTTTCTTCTTCAGACCAGGATTTTTCGATCTTTACCATAAAATTCTCTTTTAAATGTGGTTGACAGCTTACCATAGAGTTTGCTACCAATCCATCTTCATACAGAGTGATATCTTTGGTCATACCGTGAAGCTGAAAGTATCCACCAGGGTAGGGAGTGAATTGCCCCATACCTTGGGGAGTGCCTCTTTCGCCGTGAAAGATGACTTCCGGCCAGAGTATTTCGTCATTCTCTTCCCATTGGGAAATATACGCAGCTTTGAACTCAACCATACTTTTACACTCCACGCCGACCAGGTCATCGATCTTACCCGATCTGAAGCCTGCTGCATTAATGAGGTAATCAAAGTGTGCTTCTTTGGTTTCATCATTTTGTACATAAGTAACGTTCCATCCGCCAATCTTCCAGTCTTCCTGAATATTACTGACGATGGTTTCGGTGAACAGAGTGACATTCTCACTTTCATTGAGTGCCAGCGTAACACCTGAAGCCAAACGAAAAAGGTTCAAACCATACTCTTGTACCAGTATGAGAGGAAATTGTATTTTCTCAAGATCAATATTATGCGCTACGGGGATCATCCATTCATCTGAATTAGCTGGTTTTTCTACGATACTTTTCTGCTTAAGTGCTTCTATCTCTTCTCTCTTATACAGTTTATAATATGCATCACTTTCGCCCAATACTTTATTATCAGGATCATTTTTAATGAGTTGGCTATATTCCTGAGATAACATTTCCAATCTGCCTAAAAGTGCTTCAGGGCTGCCAGGATCAGAAGTAGGCAAAGCGATCACAGTGGGACGATAATCAACAATAAAGGGGTAGAAACGTAAGAAATCAATAGATTGTTTTAAAAGTTTTACACACTGCTCATCGGAGATCTCACGGTAGAGATTACCTCCGGCATGCAGGTGACAAAAAGGGGGTCCGTTTACAATGGAAGTCTCTTTTTCAAAGAGTGTGACATTCAATCCAAGAGCAGCAAAATAGACTGCTGCACTTGCTCCTGCTACACCTGCACCGACAATGGCTATTTTGGCTTTTTCATTTCTCATCATAATCCCAGTTAAAAAGTTTTAAGAATATCGGCAAAATCATCAAACACAATATCAGGATTGTATACACCAATATCTTCACCATAATTATAGCCATAACTCACACCAATACTTTGCATCTTGGCTGCATTAGCTGCCAATATGTCATTTTTAGAGTCACCTACCATGACACATTGTTCCACTGTAACATTGAATTGCCCGCACACATGCAGAAGTGGTGCAGGATCCGGTTTCTTTTGAGGCAGACTGTCACCACCCAGGTGAAATTCAAACAGTCCATCCAAATTCAATCCTTCTAAGATAGGTGCAACAAAAGCAAAGGGCTTGTTGGTTACTATAGCCAAACGGTAACCCATCTCTTTTAAATTCTGAAGCGTGGCAGGAACATTCGGATACGTTACAGTAGTGACAGCCAGATTCTGTGCATAAAAGGTTAAAAATATATCTAACGCTTTTTCAAATAGTATTGGATCAAGGCTTTCATCTATCTCACTTTGTCCCGATAATGCACGTTTTACCAGTACTTGTGCTCCATTCCCAACCCAAAAGCGTATGATGTCTTCACTGAAGGTTTCACGTTTTAATGTATGAAGCATATGATTTACTGCTACTGCCAAATCGGGTGCGCTGTCGATAAGTGTGCCATCTAAGTCAAATAAAATGACCTGTTTATTGCTAAATTTCAAATGTAAAACCTTACTCTAATTTTCAATACACAACTTATGCATATCATTTAACGTGATTATACATTTTTTAGCTAAAAGTGCTGAATGTCTAGGATATTGGAGACTATTTATAATGGTTTCAAATAAAAAATATACTTTTTAGCTATGATTTATGTATAGAAAAATTAGTTAGAAGGATTTGAAATGCAAAAAGTTATAACAAGTTTAGGTTTGATATTTATTGGTGCTTTGATCATGGGTGGAGTTATGTGGATGATGGCTCCAAAGTTGATGGTTCATGAGTTTCAAAGCCCTTATGATGTAGATAAAACGGTTGAAGTCATCGCAGAAAATGCTAAAAAGCAAGGCTGGGTTGTTAAAAATGTGGTTGATATGCAAAAAAGTATGAAGAAAAAACTCAAGAAAGATATCCTTCCCACAAAAGTGATGAAACTGGGACAAACACAGTACGCATATGAACTATTGAAAGAGGATGATACTCACTTTGTAGCAGCTATGATGCCACACTCAATAGCCATCTATCAAAAAAGTGATGGTCATGCCTATATATCATCAATGAATATGGGGCTTATGGGTAAAATATTTGGTGGAGAGACAGATCGTATCATGGATAAAGTACAAAAAGACGATGATGTGATCTTAAAATTTCTTATGGATCAATAGTATAAATAATGGATATAACTTAATCACCTTTCAGCTAAAATACCACTAATATAATCAGAAAGAAACCCATGAAGCTAATCTACCCCTTAAACGTCAAAAATGAATTTCTATTTAACTCCTCTCCAAGAGATTTTACCGTTGAAGAGATACCTCTTTATGAATTCACGGGTGAGGGTGAACATCTGGTACTTAAAGTACGTAAAAAAGAGATGACTACCTGGGAGATGCTGGATGCCATCTCTAACCATGTAGGCATTCGTCGTCGTGATATGGGTTATGCGGGGCTTAAAGATAAACATGCGATGACCATACAGTATATTTCAGTGATGGCGATCCATGAAGAGAAGCTCAAAGCCTTTACGCATGATAAGATCAAAATACTAGATACAGTACGCCACAACAACAAGATACGTGTAGGGCATCTAAAAGGTAATCGTTTTAGCATTCGTCTTAAAAAAGTACTTGGTGTGCAGAAAGACAAACTGGACTCTGTGTTGAAGTGGATCAAAGCCAATGGTGTACCGAACTACTTTGGGAACCAGCGTTTTGGAACGGATGGGAACAATTGGGTTGATGGGAAAAAACTTATAGATGGTGAGCTTAAAATACGTGACAGAAAGACCAAAGAGTTTCTTATGGGCTCGTACCAGTCTTACCTTTTTAACGGATGGCTCTCTAAGCGTATGGAACTTAACCACCTGCTTGAAAAGTTCACAGAAGCTGAAACAGAACAGATCATGAAATTACCTGAGGGCTCACTCAAAGGCACAAAAGAACAGCCAAACTTCTTTAAACTTGTAGAGGGAGATGTAATGATGCACTACCCATATGGACGTTTGTTTAATGTAGAGAATCTTGAAGAAGAAGCAAAACGTTTCGAGAGTAAAGACATTGCACCTGCAGGGCTGCTTCCCGGAAAGAAAACAAAAAGAGCTGAAGCAGTTGCTGGTCTCATAGAAGCTCCGTTTGCTGAAGAGATGAACTTAAACGGTGCGAGACGGTATGCCTGGATACAAGTGACTGAGATAAAGAAGAACTATGTAGAAGAGAAAGCCCATTATGAACTGAGTTTTGCTCTTCCAAAAGGTTGTTATGCGACAAATGTGTTAGATGTATTGAGAGGTACTAATTTAGACTGAACCCTCTGAATGACTAAGATTATTCAGAGGAGGTTATTATCTTTGCTCTTTTTTTCTAGTTATATCTGCACCCAACCCAGAGAGTTTGCCTTCTAAGTCATCATATCCACGGTCTAAATGATAGATGCGATGTACGTTTGTTGTACCTTCTGCAACCAAAGCAGCAAGCACAAGTGCCGACGAGGCTCTAAGGTCTGTTGCCATCACATCTGCACCATAAAGCTTCTCTACACCTTTTACTGCTGCAATGCTACCCTTGAGCCAAATATCCGCACCTAAACGGTTGAGTTCACTCACATGCATGAAACGGTTTTCAAAAAGACGCTCTTCTATGATACTTTCACCTTCTGCCATCACAGCTACAGCCATAAACTGTGCTTGCATATCGGTAGGGAAGCCCGGATACTCTATAGTGATGAGATTGACAGGTTTAAGCGCCTTAGGCGGGTGAATGGTCATTGTATCTTCACCTATATCAAAGGTACATCCCATAGATTTAAGTTTATCTGTTGACGTTCTGATGTGTTGAGGATTTACTTTATTCAGTGTAATGGAAGAGTGGGTGATAGCACCTGCACAGAGGTATGTTCCCGCCTCAATACGGTCAGGAATGATATCAACCGTTTTAAAATGAAGAGGTTCTCTATTGGTTCCATGGATGGTCAATTCATTTGTACCGATACCTTCTATCTTCACACCGGCATCAACAATCATTTCACAAAGTTGTACAACTTCCGGTTCCTTTGCAGCATTAACGATGGTTGTTGTTCCTTTTGCAAGGGCTGCTGCCATGACAATGTTTTCAGTACCACCTACAGTGATCTTATCGAAGATGATATTGGCACCATTAAGTCCATTTGGAGCCATAGCATGCACATAACCACCCTTTATCTCTATCTTTGCACCCATAGCCTCCAGTGCAGTAAGATGAAGATCAATAGGACGCTGTCCGATAGCACAACCTCCAGGTAAACTCACTTCACACTCACCAAACCTTGCAAGCAGGGGACCAAGTACCAGGATCGAAGCTCTCATTTGTGAAACGATCTCATAGACAGCTTTAGTAGAAGTAATAGAACCATTATTGATCTTTGCCACAGTCTTGTCATGATCTACAGTCCCACCAAGCATTGTGAGAAGTTTGAGTAGGGTACGGATATCTACAACGTTGGGTAGGTTTGTCAGTGTTACCTCTTTGTCACTTAATATCGTTGCTGCAATAATAGGAAGGGCAGCATTTTTTGCTCCACTGATCGTAACACTACCACTTAGTTTGTTTCCACCATTTATCTGTAAATAATCCATCGTTAACCTATCTATAATATATATTTTTAAAATTCTATCCAAAGAATGGTTAAGAGCACGTGTCTCACAGTATATACTAAATAATATTAAAAATATTATACTTTTTCACATTAAAAAATAAAAAAATTAATATTATTCACTATAATTTAAACTACCTATTAATGAATATGATGTACAATATTTTCTAATATATAATTTTTATGTGGTGTGAAGCCCCATACAAAGGGAAATGATGTCTAGCAGTTTAGATAAACTTAAAGCACTTACCAGTCGTTTGGAAGAGAAACTAGAGCAGAAAGAAGAGCAATCTATATCTGATTCCAAAGAAGTAAAAGAAGTAAAAGAAGTAAAAGCAAGTGAAAAAGCACCTGTATCAAAACCTATAAAAAAAGTCTCTACCAATAAAGTAAATGTGAGTTCTGAGCAAGTTCGTGAAGAGAATATAGTACGGGTCAAAACACTTTATGAAAAGCTAAAAATTTTCGAAAAATCTCCTGACTTTGAGAATATATTTATCTATAAAGCAATGAATCTTTCCGGAATCGGTTTGAAAGAAGATGATTTTGGTGAAGTACGTGAAGGTAAATATATACAGATCATTGCCATCACCTATGAACCGGATAAAAATGGTAAGAAGAAAGCAAAAAACATCTCTTTGGGATACTTTGGAAAAGCGGAGTCTTTGGATGCTACACTAAAAAATGAGATCATCGAATTTGTTTTACGTTGGCGTTATGAAAAAGCATTCCAAAATGTTGAACACTATAAGGACCTTATCGCAAGAGTAGACAAACCTGCTGATACACTTTTTTAATTCTGAATGATGGGGAATTCCCTATCATTAAATCCCTCCTTTTTCTAATCAAAAATTAGTTACAATCGGTTTCTTAATTTCACTATTTAGGATATACATGCATCTTGACTTAACACCTGAAGCACTTTTGGCACAACTAGGCTACCCAAAGAATGAACATGAACTGAAGCAAATGAACAAGATCATCGAAAATACGAATGGTTTTGACCATTTTTCTCAACATATACTCTCTTTTAATGATGCTTTGGCAATCGAAAAAGGGTTTATAGCAATGTCAAACTCTGAAGATCATTTAAAAATAAAATGTCATGAAGATCCTTCTGCGGATAACCTTTCAGCATTTACGCAACTTGTAGAACACTGGTCAGACAAATACAAAGTTACACTTAAAAAAGTAGATAATAAAAACACTTATTATATTATCGGTCAAAAATAATTGCCGCTTAGCGCACTCAATGACGATCAGCTAAGTGCTGCTACTGCACCTTTAGGGCACAACCTCATCATTGCCTCTGCAGGTACGGGTAAAACCTCTACGATCGTAGGGCGTATTGCACATTTATTACATAAGGGGATAGACCCCTCTAAGATCCTGCTTCTTACCTTTACCAATAAAGCAGCAGGAGAGATGATAGCCCGCCTTGAACGGTACTTCCCTAAAAAAGTTGTTTCTAAAATAGAATCCGGTACCTTCCATGCAGTGAGTTACAGATGGCTTAAAGAGTTACATCCGAATCTTGCACTGAAACAGCCTTCTGAACTCAAAACACTCTTTCGAAGTATCTACGAGAAACGAAATTTTGAAAGAATGAATCTGCCTATTGCTCCTTTTTCAGCAACCTACCTCTATGAAATGTACAGTCTCTACCAAAATGCCTCTTTGGAGGGCTTTGATGTATGGTTTTTGGAAAAGTATCCGGATCATGAAGTACTTATGGATGCCTATATGGATATTGCCCAAGAGTTTGAACAAGAGAAAGTAGACTATGGTTTTGCTTCGTTCAATGACCTTCTTTTGCGTATGAAAAGCCATTTGGAAGAGCATACCATTCATTTTGACGAGGTACTTGTAGATGAGTATCAAGATACCAATACGCTGCAAGGTGCACTTATAGATGAACTTAAACCCAGATCACTCTTTTGTGTAGGAGATTATGACCAGAGTATCTATGCTTTTAACGGTGCGAACATAGAAAACATCGCTACATACTCTAAACGTTATACCGATGCCAATGTCTTTACACTCTCGATCAATTACCGTTCCACTGCTCCCATACTCTCATTGGCAAACCGTGTGATAGAACGTAATGAACGTATCTATCCTAAAAAACTGGTAGTAGGGCGTATGGGAAAAACCCATCCTCCTAAACTACTGATGTATAATGATCTTTTTGAACAGTATCAGTCCATCGCACAGGGCATCAAACATACCTATGTACCCAATGACCAGATAGCCATTATATTTAGAAACAACTCTTCTGCTGATGGGATAGAAGCTTGTTTACGTGAGCTTGGCATCCCTTGTAAACGTAAAGGAGGGACCAGTTTCTTTGATGCAAAAGAGATAAAATTCTTACTTGATCTTCTTTCACTCTTGGTCAATCCTAAAGATATGATGGCGTTCATCCATGTGTTTGAGTATGCATCCGGGGTTGGTTCGGCTCTCTCTAAAGAGTTCTTTCAGTGTTTTTTGCATTTTGGAAATGGAAACTTTATGCAAGGGGTGCTCTACCCACAGGTAAATGATCTGCCTAAACTCAATCCTAACAAAAATGTACAGCTTGGGCTTTTTGATGATGACCATGAGATAGGCTCTGCTACGAGATTTAAGCATCTTGATCTCCCACATGAGATATACAGCCATCCTTTACTCAAGCATCCAAAAGTCATACAGGATGGCGTGAAGTTCTTTAAAGATTTTTACCTTTTTATGAATGCAGTCAAAGGTATGCAAGACCCTGCCCAAGTACTCCGTACAGCCATCTCGTCTAAACTCTATGAAGGTATTATAGAGATGCTCTCTACCCAAAGAGGAAGACTCAAGTCCGGAGAACTGGATAGTGAAAAGAAAAAACAGGCTAAAGAGCGTATACAGCGTAAAGCAAGGCTTTTACTCGATCTTTCACGTCAGTACAAAGAGTTAAGACGTTTTGTGAATGCTATGGTGCTTGGAGGTGGAGAACTCAGCGAAGGTGAAGGGGTGAATTTACTTACAGTACATGCGAGCAAAGGCTTGGAATTTCCGGAAGTTTATGTCGTTGACCTTGTGGATGGCAGGTTCCCGAACAGAAAGATGATGAGCAGCGTGGAAGAAGAACGCCGACTGTTCTATGTAGCTGTAACACGAGCCCAGGACAAACTTTATCTCTCTTTGGCAAAATATGACAAAATGAAAAAGATAGACTACAAACCCTCACAGTTCTTACATGAAGCAGGGCTAGTGAAGGGTGAGTTTATTGAAGAGAATAAAAAAGATTAATTTTCAAGGCTATACCATAAATAACGTTGCATCTCTTCAAGGGATGCTAGCTCTTCAGGCTTCTTTCTAAATACTTTACATCGATATAAGTCTCTATCTGCTTCTAAAAGTATCCCGTCAATATTATCATGTCCTGCTTCATGTATACCAATACTAATATTGAGCATGAGACCTGTTGTGGTTTCTTTGCTATTCCAGCGTGTAATCATTTCTTGAATTCCCTTTGCTAACATCAAGGCATCACGCTCTTTTGCTTCAGGCATAATGATAACAAACTCATCACCACCAAACCGTGCAAGAAAGTCTGATTCACGTACAGAAACCCTCAGTATATCTGCAACAGATTGAAGAATTCTATCACCCATAACATGACCAAAAGTATCATTGATGACTTTTAAATCATCTACATCCATCATTAATAGGCACATGGTACGCTTGTATCGTTTTACTTTTTCTGTTTCTTGTTGTAAAATTTCAGTGAAGTAGTTGCGATTGTTAATTCCTGTTAATGAATCAACCATTGCCAGTTCTTCAATCTTTTTGTATAAAAATGCATTTTCAACTGCAATTCCAGTAAATGTTCCAATTGAAGATAATATTTCCATATCTGTTTCTGTGAAGTTTTCATATGCGGGTATAATTGCTTTAGTATGGCCACTCGAGACTAATTTACTTGATGAAGGTACAATTATTTTGTTAACGAGTTCAATGGCACCTACGACTTTATTTTGACCATTAAGGAGGGGTACACAGATTACAGAATATGTATTGAAATCAGTAATGCTATCTATACGAGAGCTAAAACGATTATCAGATGAAGTATCTTTAACAATAGCAGGTTGAGCATTATCACATACCCATCCAACTATACCTTCTCCTTTATTAATATATACACCCTTTAGTTTGTCTGCTTCAATACCCATAACAACCTCGAATTTTAGACGCCCTGTTGTTTCTTCTATTAACAATAACGACCAATTCTCCGGTGAAAAATAGTTACCTACGAGATTCATCACTCTGTTGATAACTTCTTTAGGATACAAAGACGAAGTTAAAATCAAGCCTATTTTACAAAAAAAGTCAGAGAGATCTTTATCTGTTTTGATATCTGTTAATTTAGGATATTGTAGCATCAAGTTTTCCTTGTAACGAACTTTATTAGGTCAACAAAATACATTTTAGTTTCCCATCCTCTTATCTCTAATACTCATCTGCTTACTCTCTTCATCCAGATAAACATCAAAAAGGTCTATCTCATCTATAAGATTGCTGAGTTTTTTATACCCAAAATTAATAGGTGAAAATGAGGTAGAGTTGTTGATGTATTGACCTATAGCTGCAAGATTTGCCCAGCCGTCTTCATCCATGGTTTGCTCTACAGCTGTTCTGAGAACATTGACCAACCATGTATCTCCACGCATCTCTTTACCTGATTTACGTACAGGTGCTTGCAATACATCGGCACTTTCATGACTTTGGATATTGTTTATCATAAGCTTCTCAGTAAAGATAAACTGTGAACATGCCGCCATAAACGGCTTAGGGGTTTTCTTCTCACCAAAGCCATAGACTTTGATACCTTCTGCCTGTACACGCATCACCACAGGAGTAAAGTCACTGTCACTGGTTGCAAAGGCAAAGGCATCGATGTCTTTAGTGTGAAGCAGGTCAATGGCATCAATGGTCATGAGGATATCCGTGGCATTTTTGTTGCGTGAGTAGTCAAACTGTTGGATGGGTTTGATGGCAAACTCCAAGAGTTTGTCTTCCCAGTTTTTAAGGTTATCTTTTGTCCAGTTTCCATAAGCTTGACGGATATTTACCACACCATATTTACTAAGTTCGTTGATAATACCTTCTATCGCTTTATGTGAAATGTTATCACAGTCGATAAAAAGGGCTATGCGGTCTTCTTTTTTAGTCATATTAGCTCTTTTCTATTTATTATACCATATAGAATTTAGTATAGTTTCTCTGTTATGCAGGCTTATAATAAGTCATGGTACTTCGACCAAACTTCTTACGTTTTGCAAACTCCAATGCACCGATCTTTTCAGGCATGTCAAGGTTTGTCATATGTTCTACGATGACCATCTCACACACTTCAGGTTCAATGGTTTCCATAAGTGCAATGGTTTTGTCATATATCTCATCCATGCCATCACGCGTAGAGAAGGGTGGATCAAAATAGAAGTATGTTTTTTCTGGAGATCTTTTAACCATTTCATAGACAAGTGAGAACTTCTCAAAACTGTCTCCCAGGAAAAGGTGACAGTGACTTGGATCAAGTTTTCTGACATTGGACTCCAATATGCGAAAGGCAGTCTTATTATACTCCATAAAGTAGCACTCTCCGGCACCTCGGCTCAGTGCTTCAAGCCCTATGGATCCGCTTCCGCTAAAGGCTTCCACAAAGTTCTTATCCATAATGTCAAATTGTAGCGTATTAAAAAGAGATTCTTTCAAGATGCCTTTAGAGCTTCTTGTCGTATTGATTGCAGGTATCTCTATGGTCTTACCTTTGAATTTTCCTGCACTGATAGTAGTTGTAAATATTTTAATTTTTTCTTTTAGTCTCATGCTTGTATTTTATCCTAAGATGCGTAAAGAAGAGGTGTAGCGTGGGCATTCCTGCCCACGAATATATTACTATGCTTCCCCGTGGGCAGGAATGCCCACGCTACAAACTTAAAAGTTAACGATCGTTTTAAGCGTGTTAATGAGTTTACTTCCTTCTCGTATATCCCTACGTTCTTTGCCCGGCTCAGTTGTAGTAATAATGGTACGACCTGTAATGAGCTTACTCCCATCATTTTTTCGTATACCCCAGTAGGTATGCATAATAACAGGCTCTCCTTTGTATTGTCCCATATAAAGTACAATATGCCCGGGAACATGGAGAAGCGAACGGAATGGTTCTGCCTCTTTGATGATCTTCTTCTTTTTAGCTCTCTTTTTTAACCCTTTAATGTAGGTGGATTTTCCATCTTTGGCCTGTTTACCGGAGTTACGACGCAGAAAGATACCAAATGCCCCCAAAAAGTCTCTCGTAGTAGCCGAACAGTCACGGCACTCATAACTCCCACCCCAGCCATACGGCTCCCCGTAGAACTCTTTTG
>JAYEOF010000228.1:0-4828 GCA_034722695.1 Campylobacterota bacterium | reverse complement strand
ATTCATTTCTACTCCATTGTGGCAAGAAGTTGTGCGTCAGCGACTGTGTCATTGACATTGACATTGATAGAAGCGATCTTTCCTGCTTTAGGAGCAGTAATGTCTATCTCCATTTTCATAGCTTCAAGGATCATGATCACTTCTCCTTCAGCAACAGTGTCACCTGGATTTTTAATGATCTTCCATACGTTACCCGGTGTTTGAGAGTGTACTTCTACACTTCCTGCTCCGCCTGTAGATGGTGCTGCCGCTACTGCCGGAGCTGCTGCTGTTGTTGCAGCTGGTGCGATTTGGATATCCCCTTCACCCTCTGCTACCTGTACGCTATATTGTTTACCATCTACTACTACTGTATAATTTCCTGCCATTTCTGCTTCTCCACTGTTATTTTTACCTTTTCTTATCATGAGAGGGCCTTCACCCTTCAAGAACGCAATACCTTTTTGATCACATGCACCTGCAATGAAGATGTTTTCATCTGTTGTTTCAAGACCTTCATCTTCAAGTACTTTAGTCCAATGTGCGATAGATTTATTTTCATCTTTATCTGCAATATCTAAAGGATTTTCTGTTGTTGGTTCCAAGTTAAGTTTCTCAGATGCAAGCTTGATGATCTCATCATCCGCTTTTACCGGAGTTTTACCAAAGTAACCAAGTACCATACGTCCATATCCTGGAGCGATCTGCTTCCATGGTCCAAACATCACGTTTGCATACGCTTGTTGCCAGTAGAACTGACTCACAGGTGTTACAGATGTTCCATATCCACCACGTTCAACGACTTCTTTCATCGCAGCGATCACAGAATCAAACTTCTCTAGATCACCTGAATCTCTCATCATCTGAGTATTGGCAGTCAAAGCACCGCCAGGCATCGGTGAGAATGGGATAAGGGGTGATACTTGTGTCGCTTCAGGTGGGATCATATACTCTGAGAGACACTCTTTGAGTCTCTCTTCATACTTGAGTATTTTATCTAGTTTCAAATCACCAAGGTTATAGTTTGTTCCCTTGGTTGCATGTAGCATCGTAAGGATATCCGGTTGTGCCGTACCACCACTTACAGGTGATGCTGCAAGATCAATCCCATTTGCACCCGCTTCAAGCGCTGCAAGGTAAGCGGCAACGGAAACACCTGCTGTCTCATGTGTATGAAGTCTGAGGTGTACCTCTTCACCGAGAAGCTTTCTAGCCATAGCGATAGTCTCATAGACTTTATGAGGATTTGCTGTACCTGATGCATCTTTGAAACATACTGAATCATATGCAATACCACTATCAAGAATATTTCTTAGTGTCTTCTCATAGAATGCTACATCATGTGCACCTTTACATCCAGGAGGAAGATCCATCATTGTTACAACAACTTCATGATTCATTCCGTGTTTCTTAATACACTCTGAAGAGTATTGAAGGTTATGTACATCGTTAAGTGCATCAAAGTTTCTTACTGTAGATGTACCGTGCTTTGCAAACATTTTAGCAAAAAGATCGATCATCTCACGGCTACCTGTGTCAAGCATTACCGTGTTGATACCTCTTGAGAGTACTTGAAGATTCGCATCTTTTCCTACGATCTCTCTAAAACCATCCATCATTTCAAATGCATTCTCTTGAAGATAGAAGAAGAGTGATTGGAATCTTGCTCCGCCTCCAAATTCAAAGTGTGAAATTCCTGCTTGTTTCGCTGCTTCTACTGCAGGAAAGAAGTCATCCATAAGCACACGACCACCAAAGACAGACTGAAAGCCATCTCTAAAAGTTGTGTCCATTACATCGATATATTTTTTAGCCATTTACGATACCTTCTTTATGATTATTATTTTTTGCGAAATTCTGTTACCGCTGCAATAATTGCTGCAATACGCTGTGATTCATCAGACTGACCCGAAGAAGTGGGTGCCTTAGGTGTCTCTTCAGGAAAGTATTTATTAATGATCTTTGCCTGTAATTTTACGACTTGTACAAGTATGATAAGAAATGTAAACACGACTGCCATTCCTAAGATCATAAACTTTATACTTTCGCCTATCAAGTTAACATCTTCCATATAGCCTCACTTTAGAAATTGTTTTATATTCAAAGTTTAAAACAGTTTTGCTTGTTTCAAGTTAAAAAAGAAGAATTATCTTCTCTTTTTTCGACGATTGTTATTTCGCGTAGCTTTTTGCTCACCTATATAGCCCTGCATCATCTCATCTACTGTGTTTTGGTCAAAACCTATTTGTGAACCAACATTATGTTCTTCTCTCTCTATAAAACAAGAGATCAGCTTCTCTAAAAGTAACTCTCTGTCCATGTCACCCATAGATGCTATCAATGCATTCGCATCATTATGTATATGCATATCTCTAATTTGATCAGCCAGATATTCACGACCGGATTCATCTATACCCTCTCCACCCTGGATAGTAGCAAGACGCATATCTGCTCCTACCTCTTTTTGGATACGCTGCAGCTCTCTAAACTCTTCGGTAGTCACCAAAGTAATAGCCTGGCCACTCTTGCCGGCACGCCCTGTACGACCGATACGGTGTACATAACTCTGTGGATCAAAAGGAATGTGGTAGTTAAAGACATGTGTCACGTCTTTTACATCAAGTCCACGTGCAGCTACATCTGTAGCAACCATGATCTTGGTTTGACCTCTTCTATATGCTTTGATAACCACTTCTCTGTCCATCTGTTCCAAGTCACCGTGTAAACCACTAGCGTTAAAACCTAACGCCTGTAGATGCTCAGCCAGTCTGTCCACTTCTCTTTTCATACGACAGAAGATGATACATTTATTGGTCTTTTCTGTTTCAAGAAGTTTAACGATAGCATCATCTCTTTGACTTTCATTGATCACATAATAACGCTGATCAATAATATTGTTCGTTGTCTCTTCATCCCCTACTACAGAGATGAACTCTGGTCTATAAAGAATGTTATTTGCAAGTTCTTTGATAGGCTCCGGCATTGTTGCTGAGAAAAGCAGTGTTTGTCTGTTTTGAGGGATATATTCAAAGATCTCTTTGATCTCTTCTAAAAATCCCATATCAAGCATCTCATCTGCTTCATCAAGTACTACTATTTCCGGGTTTAAAACATCGATCTTCCCTTTTTTATAAAGGTCTTTAAGTCTTCCCGGTGTTGCCACAACGATCTGTACACCTTTGTGGATAAGTGCGATCTGACGACCATACCCTACACCACCATATACAGTAAGTGTTCTAATACCTGCGAAACGTCCAAGATGATACAGTTCATCAGCTACTTGTGTTGCAAGTTCTCTTGTAGGTGTGATGACCAAAGCTCTCTCTATCTCACCTTTAGCCAGTTTGTCCATCATAGGAAGACCAAAAGCTGCTGTTTTACCTGTACCCGTATGGGCTTGTCCTACCATATCACTACCACTGTTGATAATCGGGATAGCCATCTCCTGGATGGGACTTGGCTCTCTAAAGCCTGCTATTTTCACACCTTTAAACAGATCAGGGTGAAAATCAAATTCACTAAATTTCATAATTTACCTTTAAAATACGAGGTCAACCTCGCTCATGTCCAAAAAACTTTTGAACTTAATGGAACCTCTTGAAGAAGCTCTATAAATTCAAGCTATGTTTTGACGGTGGATAAATCCACCCTACACGGGATTAAAAAAACTAAAATACGCGTAGGGTGGGATCTCCCACCTTATTTAAACCAGTATCAATAATATGATCCCAAAGATGATCCTGTAAATACCAAACGCAACAAAAGTAAATCTCTGAATAAATGCAAGAAAAAGTTTGATCGTCAAGTATGCTACTACAAATGCTGTTACAAAACCTATGACAAATGCTCCCCAGTTTGCATCTGCAAAATCTTGATAGTGCTTAAGCAAGTCATACCCGGTTACTGCTGCCATGACAGGTATCGCAAGTAAAAATGAAAACTCTGCAGAGGTTTTTCTGTCTAAATGTACTAAAAGCCCACCGATGATAGTAGCACCTGCTCTACTTGTCCCAGGGATAAGTGAGAATACTTGGGCCAATCCTACCCAGAGTGCTTGTGTGTAACTTACCTTTTCAACATCATTGACATGAAACTCTTTCTCTACATAAAAATACTCCACAACAAGGAAAACAATTCCACCGATGATGAACATCCAAGCTACTGTTTCAACATTAAAGAGTGTTTTGATCTGATCTTTGAAAATAAAACCTATAATAGCAAGAGGTAAAAAGGCAACAAAAAGTTTGATCCAAAGATCTACTTTTTTGAAAGTGATTTTTTCTTTGTAGATGAGCATTACAGCAAGTATCGCTGCAAACTGAATGATGACTTGATAAGCCTTGGTAAGTGCATTTTCTGAAATACCTAAAAATTTACTGGCAACGATCATATGCCCTGTTGAAGAGATAGGCAAAAACTCTGTAAAACCTTCGATAATTCCGATGATTATCGCTTGAAAAATGTCCAAATTTCTATCCTTAAATAACGGAACCAAGGTTCCTATGCTTTATATCATACTGCTAAAATAGCTTTCATCTTTTGTAAGTAACTCTTGAGGAGTTCCACTATCGACTACTTTTCCATCTTCTAACACATAGATGAACTCGGCACTTTTGATCGTACTGATCCTATGTGCGATGGTGATGACTGTTTTATCTTTTAAGAAACTCTGCAGTGCTTCAAAAAGTTTTGCTTCTGTATGAACATCCAGTGCTGAAGTAGACTCATCAAAGATGACTACCTTCGGGTTAGAAAGTACCATCCTTGCTATGGCTACTCTTTGTCGTTGTCCACCACTCAACTTAATACCATCTTTTCCAACAAGGGTATCAAGACCTTCATCTAAACG
>JAYEOF010000227.1:0-4891 GCA_034722695.1 Campylobacterota bacterium | reverse complement strand
GAACTTAAGAAAGCAAAATTTGACAGGAATTTTACTGTGGTATTTTCACCGGAAGAAGATAAATGTAAAGAGAAAGGTTCCTGTGTTGCAGTGACTGGGGCTTTTGGACTGACTATTTGTTCTGAGGCTATAAAGAAGATTTTAAAACCATAGAGATCACATTGCGACCATAAGCCCGGTAACCCACTCTTTAAGTTCTTCAAAATAAGTTATGCCCCCTACTGTTCCTCCACCTGTAAGTACAGTAAAAACGATCTTCGTAACACTATAAGGTCTCTCACCTACCAGCTTTCCGGTCTGTGCATTGATGGCATAGTTGTATGTTTTATTCTTCCATTGAAAGGAAGCTGTCCAGACCGGGAAGAGTACATTTTTATAGGTCACATTCTTATGTTGTGTATTGAGGGAATGGATCTGTTGCTGATCTCCCCCTATATCCTGACGTACATTTTGTTCTATTTTAAATGACATTTTGGCTTTGGCAAATTCAAATCCGTTATCGAGTCCTATGGTGTACTCTTCTGCTTCAAATCCAGAGAGGTATTTTTCATCAAAAGGCGTAAGTCTTGTAGTATCCCAAGGTTCCAAAGAATCCAAAATAGCACGAGATACAGTCTTACTCGCACCAATAGTCACATCATCAAAACTTACATAAACTACTCCTGAAGCTGGTGTCCATCTTATACGGGGTTCTTGCACCTGTACCTGTCGTCGCCTACCATTATTATCTACTACTGTTTTTGTGACAGTGACATAATAGACATCACCTCTAAGCCCTTGGTAGGGAGAAATCGTGTCACTGTCATAGGTCCAGTAAGGTAGATAATACCCAGTGAGTTTTTTATCTCCATCCAAGTATTTTTTAAAGGCATTAGGAGCAAACCAACGTGACCCTACCCACTTTATAAAACGCATTTGGGCATCTTTATGTGTGATACGAAAAGGGATAAGTGATTGAGGAGTGATCTCCTGTATAAAGTCAATGATCGCAGGCGTAGCACAATAAGGACAATTGGATGAGAAAGAATACGGTGTAAGTGTGAAAGATCCTCCACATTTTTTACAGCTGACCTCTTTTATAATGACTTTAGATTCTTCTGCTTCCAGTGTAGAAACCGCTTCATGAAAATCATATTCATGTATAGCATGGTTTGATGAATCGATAGAAGTTTGAGTACCGCAAAATTCACATGTCAGTTTTCCTGTTGCAGGGGAAAACTTTTGTGGTGCCCCGCAAGAGGGGCATGTGAAATTTATAGCAGTGAACTTCATAGACTAGTTAAGTGGTGGAGGTGTTTGGGAAAATTTGTCACTAAGCACGCTACTTGCTTCTGCCCACTCTTTCATTCCTTGCGTCCAGATAAGTGTTTGCTCATTAATGCGTCCATTACTGATATATTCTTGAATATTTTCAAGTGAATAAGGACCTTCAGATTCACCTTCTACTGCAACAAAATATTGTGCTATTTTATTGGGAAGAGAGGGTGGAGTATTTGTAGGGTTCATACTGTTTGCCATCTGTTGTCCCATAGCCATTCCTGCACCCATACCAACCATATCAGAAGCTGAGCCATCACTGTTACCAAGGGCTTGTCCACTTTGATATTTGATATTTTTATCCAGATCACCTGTTATCTCACGGCCGGAACGCGTGTCTATGGCTTTTTCTACTTCTTCTGGTAAGGAAATATTTTCAACAAGCATTCGCGTAAGTTCAAGTCCGTACTCTTTAAATGCTGGTGCCATATGCTCAGTGATATAGGTACCAAACTTTTCATAGTTTGCTGCAAGGTCAAGTACAGGTGTGTCATCCTGACCCATGATCGTTGCAAACTTGGAGACTATGAGGTTCGTAAGTTGTGCTTCCACTTCATCGGTAGTAAAATGCCCATCTGTACCTACGATCTCATTTAAAAAGGTTTTAGCATTATCAATACGTATCTCATAGGTACCAAAAGCACGAAGTCGTACCATAGAGAACTCAGGATCACGCACCATGATAGGATTTTTAGTTCCCCATTTAAGGTCTATAAATCTTTTCGTACTTATAAAATATATTTCTGCTTTAAAAGGAGAGTTAAACCCATGATCCCAGTGTTGTAGATTGGTTAAGATAGGAATATTGTTTGTCTCAAGTTCATAGATACCGGGACCCAATATATCAGCAATCACCCCTTCATTGACAAAGACAGCCATTTGTGATTCTCTCACCGTAAGTTTGGCTCCGTACTTTATCTCATTGCCCTGCCTGTTGAAACGGTATACCATGGTATCTTGCGAGTTGTCAGTCCATTCGATAACATCAATGAATTGTCCAAATATCCAGTCAAATAAACCCATTTTTATGCCTTTGTACTTTTTTGAGTTACTTCAGGTAATGCTTCTGCTCTTGCTTTGACTGCAAGGAGTGCATCTTTGAGTTCATGTTCTGTTTTATGAAGCTCTACAAGTGCTTCTGCTCTTGCTGCTTTTCCTTCTTCTGCAATTTTCAAGGAGTCATCAAGTGTTGCTATAAATGCTTCATTGGCTTTCTTGATACTTTCTATATCAAAGATACCCCGTTCCATTTGCTTACGAACTTCCATATTAGCCTCTCTAAGACCTTCTGCATTCTTCTCAAGAAGTTCATTGGTAAGATCTGCTGCATCTTTAACTGCAATTGCCGTATCATGACTTCTAAAGATCGTCACTGTTTGTGCAAGTTGATTTCTCCACAATGGTACAGTATTAACTAAAGTAGAAGTAATTTTAGAGATAAGAGATTTATCATTCTCCTGAATAAGTCTTATACTTGGGAGTGACTGCATGGTAACTTGGCGAGAGAGTCTAAGATCATGAACTCTTCTCTCCAGTTCATCTCTAAAGCCGCGTATTTCCTTAACATCTTGGATGGCTAACATCTCCTTATCTTGTGCCTTTGCTTCAAAGTCCGGGATGATCGTCTCTTCAAGTTCTTCGAGTTTCGTTTCACCCGCTTTAATATAAAGCTCCAAGTTTCTAAAGTAATCAAGGTTTGCATCATAAAGCTTATCAAGTGAAACGATGTCCGTCATAAGCTGACTTTTATGCTTCTCAAGGTTATTTGAAATCATGTCTATCTGATCTCTTACCCCTTCATACTCTTGTATGAACTTTACTAACGGTTTGGTCACACCAAAAAGTTTCTGCCACCATGCAAGCTTGATGTTGGGATTAAACTCATCCATATCAAATCCGCGAATGGAAGCAACCATCTCATTGAGGGCTGCACCTGCTGCACCGATATCTTTATTTTGTACACCATCTATCATACGATTTGAAATTTCATCAAGTTTTTCCTGTGCAGAAGAGCCAAAATAAATGATAGAGTTTCTATCTTTAATATCAAGTTCACTTAATGCATCTTGAAGTGCTGTCACTTCTTCCATCATCACTTCCGGTACTTGTTCACTTTTTTCTTCTATCGCTACTTCTATCATTTCTTTGGTTTTTGTTTCCATTCTCTTCCCCTTTGATTTAGTGTTTTATCTGTTCTTTGAGTACATCTATATGCACATCAAGATCAAATTGATTGTTATTTTTTAATCTCTCCAGTTCTTTATCAAATCTGCTATCAAGATCATTCATAAGACGATAAAGCTTCTCTTTTGTTTCACTGTTAATATCCTCTTCGTCCATAGACACATAAGAGTCCGTCACTTTGGCTATGCCATCTATATATACGATCAGAAACTTTCTGGCAACACGAATATCTTTCGGATCTTCTTGGATAACTTCTAAAATAGTTTTAGCTTTTGTCATAGCTATATTAAGTTTTCCATACAAAAGTGTATCTTCTATCTGATCCATGTGTTTTTCTATATTGGTGAGTTTTGTTTTTGCTTCACCTATAGTCTCAAGTACAAACTCTGCAGAAACATCACCAAGGTTATCAAGCTTATCTTTTTTAGGATCAAATCCATAATACAAATAATAGCCAAGCGTCGCAATGACTCCTAAAAATAGTGCCGTTGTAAAAGATTTCTCTCCTGCTATCCAGGCAGTGAACAAAGTAGAACCACCCAGCATAAATGCTGCTATTGTTTTGTAGGGTATTTTAGGGGCTTTTATTAAAGGAGAGCGCAGATACTCCAACTCTTGAGTAAATCCTTTGGATGAGAGTTTTGCAGTAGCATAAAAAAGTGCAAAGGCAATACTATTGAGTAGAAATGCATGAATATTGGTCTGAAGAAGCGCTAAGATCACAGCGATAAAAAGCGGGATAAGAAATAGGTAAAGGAGTATCCCTTTCTTACTCTTTAATGATGTTGTGCCGGGGGTATAAGGTTTTGCTTTTGCCATACACTATCCTAGAAGATTGCCAAGTGGATACCACACAGCAAATCCCGCAGAAAAGACTATAAAAAAGAAACCAAAGGCTTTTTTGTATCCTGACATTTATATCCTTCGTAAAAGTAATTACAATTTTAACATAGTAATATGAGAATTACATGGTTAAATTACTTTACTTTTCCCAACTTTCTATTTCTAGCTGCCAAAATAGTTAATATAAACAATCCTGCAATACCATAATAAACCCACATAGGTATAGGCACTGGATCACCTGCTGCGTAAGAGTGAAGCCCTGAGAGATAGTAGTTTACCCCAAAGTATGTCATAAGTACCGTAGAGTATGCCCATGTAGATGCTACATTATACGCAAATGATGATTTGAGTGACGGGATGAACCTAAGGTGCAATACTGTTGCATAGATAAGTATGGTCACTGCTGCCCATGTCTCTTTCGCATCCCAACCCCAGTAACGTCCCCAACTCTCATTTGCCCATACACCACCAAGGAAATTACCTACAGTATAAAGGAACAAACCAACAATAAGTGACATCTCAGAGAGATTTGTAAGCTCTTTAATGG